>CAKAQP010000201.1 GCA_916720285.1 uncultured Lachnoanaerobaculum sp.
CAAATTCACTTATGAGAGCGGGACGTTTTGATAAGGTTATTCAGATGACATGCCCGGATGGAGATGATGCCAAGAAGATAATAAAGCATTTCTTAAGTAAAAAACGAGTACTTGGAGATATAGATATAGATGATATATCAAGTTTTCTGGTAGGACATTCATGTGCAGAATTGGAAATGGTAATAAATGAAGCAGGAATTTATGCGGTATTTGATAAAAGAGCAAAGATAGATCAAAGAGATATTATAAAAGCATGTATGCGTTTGATATTTGATGCGCCCGAGTCGGTAGAATATATTGACAGTAATATTTTAAAAAAAGTTGCAGTACATGAAGCAGGACATGCTGTTATTTCTGAAATATTGGAGCCGGGATCTGTAAATCTTATTTCAATCTGCGGTTACTCAAATACTTCAGGCGGGATAACCTCTGTAAGAAAACCTGATGATTATAATTTTAATGTAGTTGCACAAGAGCATGAAATAATCAGAAGCCTAGGAGGTAAGGCTGCGACTGAAATAATTTATGGAACATTTGATCTTGGCTGTGAGGGAGATTTGCATAAAGCATTTAATTTGGTTACAACATTTGTTGACAATTACTGTGCATATGGATTTGATGCTTTTGAAAGAGGTAATTCATCCCAATATTTATTGGAAAGTAAGGACAGAAAAGTTGCTGAGCAGATGGATAGATATTATAGAAAGTCAAAGCAGATTATTGCTGAAAACAGAGGATTTTTTGATGCCATGGTTCAAGAACTTTTGGAAGAGAAAACACTTACGAAAAAGCAAATTAAGAGTATACGAGACAGTGTAGTGATTAGAGATTGAAAAAGACTTGTAATGATGTAGAATAAAAATGAAGTATTATTGTAAACTTAATGGAATAAGTTATTATGGGGAGGATTTATGGGATTTCCGATTGATTCCAAAGTGCTTGGACTTAGAGAGTTAATAAAGGTAAATGAAGGGGAAGGGTATAGTATACCTATTTACCAGCGTCCATATTCATGGGAAGAGAAAAATATAAAAGATTTTTTGGAATCTATATTTGATGCATTTAAAGAAGTCAATAAAAAAGAATGCAAAACAAATGCAAAACCTGTGTTTTTCGGTACAATACAGTTTGATTGTAATAAAGAAAATGGCGATATACCTGATATTGTTGACGGTCAACAAAGACTTACAACATTTCTACTGTTTTTGGACGTGCTTCAAAGAAATGAAAAACATCCTAAAGAGTATATTGATTGCAGTATGGTTATAGACTCGGAGAAGATTAAAGAAGTATTAAATGATGATAATATTGAAAATGAGTCTTCTAAATATTATAAAAACAGAAAACTGCTAAAGAAAGAAGTTGAGTATTTTGTACAGGAGTTTAAAGAAAAAAATGAATTCTATGCGGAATTGAAAAACTTTGTTTTGGATAATGTATACTTCGTAAAACTTACTACTGAAGGAATGGATTTATCTGAAGTGGTTTCGGTTTTTAATACTATAAATACTACCGGACTTGACTTAAATGCAACAGATATTTTTAAAGTAAGATATTATAATTATCTTAGAGGAATCGATAATACAAAAGACTGGTTAAAAGAAATAAATTCCTGTTATCAATCGATAGATGACAGCAATGAGAAACTTGGAAAAGACGGAAGAACAGATCAGACAAAATTTGATATGGGCTGGGTTTTAGATATCTACAAACATATAATTTGTGCTGAATTCGGATGGGGATTTTCAGAAGTATCCAAAAGCAATCAAAAGTTCTTTGATGAACTTTTTAAAGGAAGCGGACTTACAGAACAAAGTGATCTAAGCGTGCTTGAGTTTGACACATTCAAGCATATAGTAGATGGATTTATAGATTATTGGCGCTGGATTGAAAATGTAAGGTATAATGGCGAACATCCTGAAATAGCAAAAGAAATCTTTTCAATTTATTTGGTAGAAAAAACCAGATATAAAAGGTATTGGACCATACCGTTTGTGGTTGCATACTTTAGGGCTAAAGCTGAAGGAAAGAAATGGAGTGATTACTATATAGATTCACTGAGAGTAAATATGTATATGTTTAGATTCTTTTTGATCTATACCGTTGTCAATGACAGAGTAATAAATCCTGTTCAAAATAAGGTTTGTGTTGAATGCTTTAAGTGGTTTAAGGAATGTAGCACTGGCGAGATTATAGAAAATATTAAAAGTCTTTTGTGGTCATCTGTACGCAGTAATGATTATAATCCGTGTGATGATTTTTATAAAACTATTCAATCCGGCTTATTTGACAATGGGAGTAGGGTTCACCTTGTTTGTACACTGACTGCACTTATTGATGAGGTGAATAAAGGAGTAAAAGAAAGTGATATTTATGAGAAGTTTTTTAACTATGAAATGATCAAGGATCCATATGATATTGAACATATTGAGGCGAGAAATAATTTTAAGGATGATAAGGACAATGTAAATGAGTTTAACGGAATAGGTAACTTGACGGTACTTGAGCGCAGCATTAATAGAGGAATCAAAGATAAGCCTGTAAGATGTAAGATCAAAAAGTATAAGGAATCAAAATATGCAGCAGTCGGAGTATTTATACATAAGTTTGAGGACAAGTACAAAGACAAATGGGATATAGAATGTGTTAGAAAAAGGAGAAAAGAAGAAATTAAAAAGATAAAGAGTTTTATGAAAGGAGAATTGTATTTTTGTATCCGGGAGGGAAGCTTAGGTGTATGGTATAGGAAATAAAAAGATGTTGAATATGTTCATACTGGAGATACTTCGCAATTATACCGATGAAAATCATTCTTTGACGCAACAAGAGATTATAAAGCTTTTGGAAAAAGATTATGGAACGGTATGTGACAGACGCTCTGTAAAGAATAATGTCTTGCTATTGAAAGAATTCGGTGAGAGCCATGGATTTGAAATATCAATGGAAGACGGATATAGGATGATTTCCGGAGAGTTTGATGAAACGGAACTTAGGATACTTATTGATAGTGTTTTATTTTCAAAAGCTTTTTCTTCAAATCAGGCAAAAGAATTGATTAAGAAAATCAGAGGGCTTTCAAGTAAATACTTTAATGCAAAAGTATCAAATATATGTAATATACCTGAGCTTAACAAGAATATAAACAGACAAAATATCTACTCTATAGATAAGATAAATGATGCTATTTCAGAGGGACATAAGATCAGTTTTATATATAATGATATAGGAACCGATTTTAAGCTTCATCCAAGGAGAGAAGAGCGTTATATTGTAAATCCGTACAGGATAGTTGCAAATAATGGAAAATTTTATCTGATAGGAAATTATGACAAGTATGATAATGTAGTACATTTTCGTATAGACCGAATGACTGAGGTGCATGAACTTGAAGACAGAGTTAAGCCGATGAAAGATGTGCCTGAGCTTAAATCCGGGATAAATCTTCCAAAGCATATGGCAGAACATATATATATGTTTAGTGGAAAAAGCACTGCTATTAAGCTCCTGACAACTAAAGATATGATGTCTGAGTTGGTGGATTGGTTTGGGACGGACTTTAGTATTATTAAAAAAGATGAAGACCGGATTACAGTAAGAGTCAACTGTAATGAAAAGGCAATGAAATTTTGGGCACTTCAATACGGTCCTTATGTAGAGGTGCTGGAACCTGAAAGCCTTAGAAATCAAATTAAAGAAAGTATTGCCGATATGTTAAAGAAATACTCTGATTGATAGTGCCGGTTTCGGAAGTAAAGTAGCTGTCATTTTTAACGGACAGATAGTTTGATAAACTCCTAATATAACAAAGAAGTACTTTGTAGATTGGAGGAAGAAGATGATAGCACAGATGAGTAGTAAATCAAAGATTTATCACAGACAGGGATGCAGGTTTATAAATAGAATCGAAAAAAAGTCATTGATAAGCTTTGACATGGATGACGGGAGAATTAAATATTTAAAGCCTTGTAAGTGCTGCTGTAATATCAAGTTTTTATATAATGAATATAAAGAAAATTTAAAGGACGTATTTAGAGATTTACCTATTTGGACAGAGCTTAAGGAAGATTATATAGGGGTACATACAGATTGGTATAATTGGCGCATAAGTCTAAGTCAGGCCGGTCAAGACATAAGACTGTATCTTGAAGAGTGGAATGAAGAATGTCAAAAAGATTTATTAATCAGAGTAGATGAAGCCGGAGGAAGTAAAAGCCTAAAAAAGGCTATGAGATATATTGCAAAGGAAGAGAGG
>CAKAQP010000202.1 GCA_916720285.1 uncultured Lachnoanaerobaculum sp.
TATACTAAATCTTGTAAAACCTAACGATACAAAAATATTTATTATCTCTTCTATTCTTGTATGATCAGGGTGAATTTCACTTCTTAAAAGTCTCATTGCTGTTGCCATCGATTTTACGTCTCCTCAAGTTCTTCAAAAACAATCTAAAATGTACTAGGATCTTCATAACACCAATTTTCATTCCATGGTACTTTTGCATATACCTTGTCTATATCATCCTTTGTATAAAAATAATCTCCCCAAAATACATCTTCAGGAAACAGTATGAAATATCTATGCAAAAACTCTAACAATGTTTTTTCTCTTCTGAGCATATTGTCAACCAAAAGATAATATGGTGTATATTGTTTCATACTTGGAATATATTCAAAAAATGAACCCCTTGCATTTTTATAAAAATAAATTATTATATGATCGTTGTCATCCATACAATTTTCCTGATAATAGTCTCTTCCCATCTTTTTATCCAGTCATCATTTATAAAACTTAAAACCCAACCACTATCTTTTTCATCTAACTCACTTTTCCCACGGTCAACAAAATTCATATCCTTAAATATGTTTATGATTATATCCAAGTCTTTTTCTGTTACATATCTACCTTTTCTAAATATAGCTGCTGATTCACTCATTATTTTAATAATCTTTCTAATTCATTTAAATCTGTAATTACTGTAACACCTAAATCTTTGATTTTCTCAATCTCCTCCAATTTTTCCGTTTCTGCACTTGGTGCTGGAATAAGGAAGAGATATTTGCTTTGAAATAACTCTCCCTCAAAACAGTACCGTTAAGCATTTAACTTAGAATGTTTTAGGATCCTCATACACCCATATCTCATTCCATGGTACTTTTGCATATAACTTATCTATATCATCCTTTGTATAAAGGTACTCCTCCATAAATACATCCTCAGGAAACAGCTTAAAATATCTATGAAAAAATTCCAGCAAAAGTCTTTCTCTACCTGATATATCATCAAAAATAATAAAACTTGGTACTGTTTCTCCCATACTTGGAATATAGTATTCATGTGATTCCTTCGGCTTCGGAAAAAAATAAATTATAATATGATCATTATCATCCAGTGAATCCCATTGATAATCGTCATCATCCCATCTTCTTCTCCAATGATCATTAGTGAAGCTGATACTGAAACTTTCGCCTGTACTTAATTTATCTTTTTCTTTACCACCTCCATAAAACTTCATCTTTGTAAATATATCAATTATTATATCCAAGTCTTTTTCTGTTGGATATTCACCTTTTCTAAATAACGACGCTGATACTCCCATTATCTTAATGTTCTCCCTAAATTATTTTTTAGTGTTTACTCTCCTTTTTGTATTTATCAGGATTTTTGTAAATCCACTCTGCATCAGGCTCAGGCATATTATATATTGCGTCAATATGATGTTTTCTGAATGTGTAACCGTTATCAACATAGAATGCGCTATTTGGGTATTCTTCCATATATCTGTGTACTATTTCCAATATGGTAAGTTCTATTCCAATCAAATCAGGAAAGCGAAAGAAGGTAACAAGATCATTTTTTCTTGATTTTCTTGTAAAAACCTCCTTTATATCTACATAAGCATAAATTTGAATCATTGGTGCATGATCTTCTTCATCAAAAAAATCATATTCATTATCTTCTTTAGACAGTATAAGACTACAATCTCTTTTACGTATATTCACTATTCTATGGTAGTTCATAGCATCAAGTATTTCTTGCATCCTGTCATCAACAAATATATTTCTTTCCTCAAATTTTTCTAATATTCTTCCCTCACATATCATATATAAATCTCCTTTTTATACCGCTGCCACAAGAGATCTTTTTACAAAGCATACGGACTGTTATATATCCAATTTGAGTCTTTATTACAGTATACTTTTTCAATGTCTTCTTTTCTATAAACATATCCTGACTCATTTAAGAAAATATCCTCAGGAAAGAGTTTAAAATATCTATATAAAAACTCCGATATTTTCAATTCTCTTCCTTTAATGTCATCAAAGTAAATATATGCATAATAATAGCAATTTTCTCTTGGATAAAAAAACTTATACACCCCTTCTCTATCTCTCTCCACCAGGAACATACTTAAATGCATATTATAAACTCTTTTTCTTATATTACTTTCATCATCCTCTTCAAGTATACTTGCAGACAAACTGTAAAAATCATTTGAGTCATAAATCGAACAATGTGTATATCCTATTGACATTAAAATGTTTATGACTTTTTCCATGTCTTCTTTATTAGCTGTTACTTTTTTCCTTAATATACCTGTATCTAACATTATTTAAAAAACTCCTTTAGCTCCTCAAATCTATTTATCAATTTAATTTCCTTACATAGCAAGGCGTTATTTTGTCTGCCGGCCATACTTTTTCATTTCCATGTATTCCCCTTCTTCTATCATTCTCGTCTATAGCTTCTCTAAACTCAACTTTTTAGTAAAGAAGAGCTGTTAGATATAAAACAGCTCCTCTTAAAAACATCAATAGTATAATTTAGAATGTTTTAGGATCCTCATACGCCCATAATTCATTCCATGGCAGTTTTGCATATACCTTATCTATATCACTCTTTGTATAAAAATAATCTACCCAAAATATATCTTCAGGAAACACACTAAAGTATCTATGTAAAAATTCAAGCATCATAATTTCTCTATATGCTATATCCTCAAAAATCAAAAAACATGTTGATACCTTACCCAAAATCGGAACATAACTATCTAATGCCTCTTTTGAGTCCTCGTAAAAATATATTATTGCACTATCATTTCTAAACTCATCATGTATATATTTTGGCCTATCCCACACCTCTCTCCAATGATCATTTACAAAGCTAACGTTCCATACATTACTTTCTTTATCTTTAGATTTACCACTAGCATAAAATTCCATTTCAACAAATATATCAATTATTGCATCTAAATCTCTTTCCGTTACATATTCGTCTTTTCTAAATATAGCAGCAGAAATTCCCATTATTTTATTAACCTCGCTAAACCTTCTGAGTTCTTCTTCTGCTTGCTTAAGAAATACCTACCTTATAGATTTTAAAATATTTATGTAAAAACTACAGTATTATTAACTCTATTACTCACTATAATTCCGTTATATAACACCAAGGTATATTGTCTGCCAGCCACACTTTTTCATTTCCATGATAGAATGCCACTCCGTCCTCATACGCTCTCTTAGAATCAATTTCCAATATACATGGACTCTTGTCACGCCTAAGCCCTACTTTCTTCGCTGTATCTATATCAGCTGACAGGTGTACATATTGTCTGCTCATAGGTAAAAGTCCGTTCTTTTTTATGCTCTCAATAAATCTCCTTGCAGTACCATGATATAATTTATCAGGTGGAATCTTCTCTTCCTTTACTATATGCATCGGTATGGAATGCCCGTACATAGCTCTTATTTTTTCTGCCTTTATTTCATGTCTTTTCTTTTCAGACTTATCAATCATAACAGCCAAATCGTTTCTTGTTATATTTCCAAACTTACCTTCTGTATTCAGCGCATTCAAAAGCTGCTCTATACTTACCCAGCCTTCTTCATCCATTTCAAGTTCATACTCCCATGGTGCATGGCGAAGTGCGTATGAAACTTCCTTACTTAATTCTTCATATTTCATCGTATTCCCCTTCTTCTATCATCTCATCTATAGCTTCTCTAAACCAATCTATAAGTTTATCAACTTTTTTAGTAAAGAAGAGCTGTTAAGATATAAAACAGCTCCTCTTAAAAAATATCAATAGTATAATTTAGAATGTTTTAGGATCCTCATACGCCCATAATTCATTCCAAGGTAGTTTTGCATATAACTTATCTATATCATCCTTTGTATAAAAGTACTCCTCCATAAATACATCCTCAGGAAAAAGCTTAAAATATCTACGAAAAAATTCCAACAAAAGTCTTTCTCTACCTGATATATCCTCGAAAATAATATAACTTGGCACTGTTTCTCCCATACTTGGAATATAGTATTCATGTGATTCTTTCGGCTTCGGATAAAAATAAATTATAATATTATCATTATAATCAAACGAATCCCATTGATAATCGTCATCATCCCATTTTCTTTTCCAATGATCATTAATAAAACTAATACTAAAACTTTCGCCTGTAATTAATTTATCTTTTTCTTTACCACTTGGATAAAACTTCATCTTTGTAAATATATCAATTATTATATCCAAGTCTTTTTCTGTT
>CAKAQP010000203.1 GCA_916720285.1 uncultured Lachnoanaerobaculum sp.
ACACTACAATGAAGAATGTGATAGATGTTGTAAATGAGCTTAGAAGTAAAAAGGAAAGTACTAAGTCGGAAAACAGTGAACTAATGAATGATTTTTCAGACAAACTTTCATATACAAGGCTGGGCAGTATAGGAAATAAGGATGCATATAACTTTATATCAAGTCCTGTAGAGATAGCACCAAATGATGACAGTAATATAGAAGTAAAAAGCGACTATATGTATAATCCGAAAATTCAAAAGAGAAAAAGTGTTTTAGATAATAAATATGCAAAAGGAGCAATATCTGTTGGAACTATAAGCTTAATTATATTATTGGGAATATTGATAAATATTATTTTTAGAAAAGAGATTTGAGAGGTTTTAATAAAAATATTATATTGCTTATCCTATATTAAAATTCGAGTAACTTTAATAGATTAATCATAAAATTCTATTATATCGTTAATATTAGTACATCCTCCAAGCATAGTTATTGTTAATAACCGGAGACTTGGAGGATTTTTATATCAACTATATAAGTTTTGCAAAGAATGAAGCAAATATAACTGTGATAATACCTGCAACAGCTATGGATAATGAACTCATAGCACCTTCGGTTTCGCCCATCTCAAGAGCTTTTGAAGTACCTATGGCATGTGCGGACGAACCGAGACCTATACCCTTTGCAATAGGATTTTTTATATTGAAAACTTTATAAACGATATCAGCAGATACATTGCCGAAAACACCGGTTACAATGATAACGGCAGTGGTAATAGTGGAGATACCTCCAAGTTCCTCCGAAACTCCGATACCTATTGCTGTAGTTATTGACTTCGGGAGCATGGATACATAATTTTCATGACTCAGACCGAAGAGTAATGACATTACAAATATCGATATCAAAGAGGTTAAAACACCTGCAATAAGTCCCGACATAATGGCTTTAAAGTTTGACTTTAACAAAGCAAGCTTTGAGTACAGCGGTATGGCCAGAGCCACAGTCGCAGGAGTTAATAAAAAGCTGATATATTTTGAACCTTTATAAAAATCTTCAAACTTGATATTAAACATAACAAGTACAAAGATTACTATAATGATGGAAATAAGCAGCGGATTAAAGGCGGCTATTTTTGTCTTTTGTCTTAAGAAGACTCCGGCCTGATATGACAGTAAACATAGAAGAACTCCGAAAAATATAGAATTACTTAAAAAATTACTCATCTATTTGCCTTTCTTTTGCTCTTTATTGTCAAGTTTTATAACGAATTCGGTTACCTTACCTGATACAACCATAACCAAAACAGTGGAAATTACAGTCATAATAAGAAGCGGTATAAGTACAGGTTTGAGAGTCGGCCAGATATCAATCAGACCTGCTGAGGCAGGGATAAACATAAGAGGCATTATATCTATTAAAAACATAGAAGCGCCTTCAACCTGTTCAATCTTAACTACTTTTAAAACAAGTAATGCAAGCATAATGACAAGTCCATATATGCTTGCAGGTATGGGAAGCGGTAAAACGGCTTTTAGCACTTCCCCTAAAAAACTTACAAATAATATGATTAGAAATTGTCTGATAAAACGCATAAACTCCCTACAATTCTATTAGATTGAAATCCTGCATAGTGGCTGTCATTAACTGAGCTTCTCTCATATGACAACTGAATACAATGATTTGTTCCGGCACATTATTGGCAATCCAAAGTAAAGCGGCTCTAAGACGTATCGAATCGTAGTTTACAAAGCTGTCGTCAAATATAAACGGTAATTCTTTAGAGCGTCCCTGCATAAGTCTGCCGGCTGCTATTCTAAGTGCCAGATACACCTGATCCATAGTACCTGAGCTGGCCTGTTCTATAGGAACAAGTCTGTTCGGAGTATTAAGGAATACATTAAAATTCTCGTCAATGGATATAGAATCATACACACCGCCTGTTATACCTTCAATAAGTTCGGAAGCATCCTTATTCAGATACAATCCGAAAGAGTTCTTGATAGTCTGTGAGAGATTTTTCAAGGTCTCGGTGGCAAGATCTATAGCATCCATTTCAAAGCGGATCTTATCATTTTCCGCAATGATATTTTTTAATGAAGTATTTTCTTCCTTCAATTGTGCAAGCTTTTCCATTAGTTTTTCGAGTTCCCACTCGTTTTGTTTTTTGGCATCAATACCGCTGGCATATGCAGCCTTTTTAGCACGCAGGTTTTCTATATCTACACTCAGGGCTTCACTTTTTGCGATATCTGCTTCCATTTCGTCAAAAATTCTCAGCTTTGAACTGAGCGTCTTGTTGGCACGGTGGATATTTTCTTCTGTTATAGAATCAAACGAGCCTACCCTTGCCATTATCGCGATAAGATTTACTTTAAGCTCGGTTAAATGCCTGTTGTCCTTATTATGAATCGTATATATATAACTTGCAAAAATCAAAGATGCAAGACAAATAATTATAAAAAGGACCATTGCAAACTGATAACTTATACCTGTAGAGGTTGTAAGAAAATTGTTTTTTCCGGTCTTAAAGATATAACCTGCAAGGATTACACTGACTATCGATAAAACAAGAAATATGGTTGAATAAACCTTATTAATTGATTTCTTCTCATTTTCATAAGCGGAAAGATAATCGTTATAGCCTTTATTAAGATCGTTTTGCAATTCTATAATAGTCTTTTTATCATTAAACCCAAGATCTGAAAGGTGCTGACGCTTGGAAGCAATACTTTCAATTAAAGTCTCTTTTTGAGAATTTAAATCAATAATTCTTTTTTCCGTAATGGCATCGGCCTCTTTTAAAGTTTTCAAATGTGTTGAAAACTCGGGAGAGGAGATTTTCTTTTCAAGAGCTCTTATTTCGGTCAAATTCTGATTGTAGGTCTTTGCCGCATCGGGATTCAAAGCGGCGGTAAACGCTTTCTTTTTTTCCTTCAAGAAATCCGAGGCTTTATTGATATTTAAAGACATATTACCGGTGGTATTCATATTCGCAATATAGTTTTTAAGCTCCACCACCATTTTGGCATCCGTTGCGGATTTGAGCTGTGATATACTCACTGTATTTGAATATGCGGTTTGTGAAAGTCCGCAAAGTGCTTCCTTTAAAAATTCACCGGGATTTTCAACATTCTTTCCGTCGGTTTCATTTACTACGGCAAAAGGGGTTGTTGCGGTCTTTGTGAAATCTCTCTCTATGCGATAGTTTTTGTCCTGATAAGAAAAACGCAGGCTTCCGCCATATATATCGCCATTGCCCCAAGGTTTGAACTTGGTCCAGGTATCACTTTTACTTGCTCTACCTTTTGCTCTTTCAAGGCCGTAAAACATTGCTTCGATAAACATAAATATTGTGGATTTTCCGGCTTCATTGTAGCCGTATACAATATTCATATTATCGGCAAATTGCAAATCTTTATTTTTGAATTTGCCAAAGCCGTCAATATGCAAGCTTAGCAGTTTCATGTTTTCCCCCTTTCATCAGTAGTTCTAAGTAATGCATTAATGCCGTAATAAAGGGCCTTTTTATCAAGTTTGCTCATATTAGGCCTGTCAAGTTCTCGAATAAAAAAACCTATCATATCTGAAGGATGCTCTGCAAAGAGTTTTGCAAAATCATATTTAGGTTCGGAATCATCTATAATCTCAGCTATTCTAAGTGTTGATGAGAGTGAATCCAAATCAAATTCGATATCGGGATCCCTTAGACCCTTTATTTTAAATCTGTATATATTTTGTTTGCCCTTAATATTAATAGTTTCCGTCAAAGAGGTATGTAACTCCGCATTTGTAGTTTCAGGAGTCACATTTATTGTAAGTGAGATATATGAAGTATTTGAAATTTTTATAAACTCAAAATCCTTCATGACACGTGTGTTATTATCTATCTCACCATAGAAAATTCCGTGGTCTCCGGTTTCAGTCATATCCAGAGGTTCAGGAGAGCCACAGTAAGCCATATGTCTGTCAAAAAGTACTTCAGGCTTATGTATATGTCCGAGAGCTATATAAGATGAAGAAATCTTGTTTAATTCATTTTTATCAAAAGGCAAATGCATTGCATCACCGCCATGTAAAAGAAGAATTTTCACTCTGTTATTTTCACGAATGGAAAGTCCGGAAACAATATTTTCCTTAACCTCCCTGTCATGATATGAAAAGCCGTAGATTTCCGTGTTTATATCTTGGAAATACACACTGCTGATAGTCGGGGTGGACAAATAAACCACATTTTTTGCCCA
>CAKAQP010000204.1 GCA_916720285.1 uncultured Lachnoanaerobaculum sp.
GGCAATAATAACCACTTTTGTATCCGGTATTGTGGAAAAAAGAAAGTTGACTTCTTTTAAATCACGACTGAAGGGCTGGGAGTGGAAGAGATCGCCTGCAATAAGAAGTAAATCGACTTCTTTTTTCTTTGCAACATCAATAATCTTTTGAAGCGAAGATTTTACCGCATCGGCTCTCTCTTTACCCCATGGTCTATTTGAATCAGGCTTCATACCATAATGAATATCACCTGTATGTATAAATTTCATATGGCTAAAGTATACCTCCCTATTATTATAATTCGCAATTTCCTACCGTTCTTGGGAATGGAAGTACATCTCTTATATTTGACATTCCTGTAAGGTACATAACGCATCTCTCAAATCCGAGACCGAAACCTGCATGTCTGGTTGAACCGTATTTTCTAAGATCAAGGTAGAAGTCATAGTCCTTTGTATCCATACCAAGCTCTTCTATTCTGGCTAAAAGCTTGTTATAGTCATCCTCTCTTTGGCTTCCTCCCATTATTTCACCTATTCCCGGAACAAGGCAGTCCATGGCGGCAACAGTCTTTTTATCTTCATTTTCCTTCATATAGAAAGCCTTGATTGCCTTTGGATAATCAGTAACAAATATAGGCTTCTTAAATACCTGCTCAGTGAGGTAACGCTCATGCTCTGTTTGAAGATCGCAACCCCATGAAACCTTGTACTCAAAGTTTTCGTTGTTCTTTTCAAGTATTTCTATAGCTTCGGTATATGTAATTCTGCCAAAGTCCGACTCGGCAACATTCTTAAGTCTGTCCAAAAGTCCCTTATCTACAAACTGATTGAAGAACTCAAGCTCAGGAGCGGCATTTTCAAGTACATAATTTATTATATATTTGAGCATGCTTTCAGCAAGGTCCATATTATCATTAAGATCACCGAAGGCAAACTCAGGCTCAATCATCCAAAACTCTGCGGCATGTCTGGTGGTATTTGAATTCTCGGCTCTGAAAGTAGGTCCGAATGTATAAATATTTCTGAATGCCATGGCAAATGTTTCGCCGTTTAACTGTCCTGAAACTGTAAGGTTTGTCTCCTTGCCGAAGAAATCTTTGGAATAATCCACGCTTCCGTCATCTTTGAGAGGCGGATTTTGCGGATCGATAGTTGTAACTCTAAACATCTCACCCGCACCTTCAGCATCACTTCCTGTAATGATTGGAGTATGTACATACACAAAATCTCTTTCCTGGAAGAATTTATGTATAGCATAGGCAATAAGAGATCTCACTCTGAATACAGCCTGGAATGTATTTGTTCTTGGACGTAAGTGAGAGATTGTTCTCAAATACTCAAGAGTATGTCTTTTCTTTTGCAGAGGATAATCGGAACTTGATTCACCTTCAATATCAATATGTGCAGCCTGAATTTCAAAAGGTTGCTTTGCACCCGGTGTTGCTACAAGTGTGCCCTTTATAACAAGTGCGGCACCTACATTAACCTTTGTCAATTTATTAAAATCAGATAAACTGTCATTGTATACAACCTGAATCTGCTCAAAATAACTTCCGTCACTTATAACAAGAAAGCCGAAAGACTTTGAATCTCTGTTGCTTCTTACCCATCCTCCTATTGTGATTTCAGTATCAATATACTTTGCTGTGTTTTTGTATATTTCTCTTACTGTTGTCAGCTTCATTAGATTTCCTCCTTAATACCGTTTAGGCATAAATTTAGTAACATCTAATTATAGCATACATTTAATTGTTTGGACAACTTAAGAACAAATAATATTTTACGTTTTATGCGATATTTGAAGCCTTAGTGAAAACAACTAAAAATGCATAAAAAACTTTGTGCAATTTTTATTGTAATATGGTAAAAGCTATTAATTGTATCATGATTATTTAAGGCAGATATTAAATTTCATCAAAACATAGAAAAAAATGCGTTAAAATAAAATCTTTTATTCACAATCAAGTATATTTGTGCTATAATTCAAGTGTAAACATAAGGAAATAGCATTAGCAACGAGGTGTGTACATGATTAAAAAGGAAATGATAGCTATGCTGTTGGCGGGAGGACAAGGCAGTCGCCTTGGGGTGCTGACACATAATGTGGCTAAACCAGCAGTTTCATTTGGCGGTAAGTACAGGATTATAGATTTTCCGTTGAGCAACTGTATTAATTCAAGTGTTGATACGGTTGGAGTCTTGACTCAGTACCAGCCTCTTAGACTGAACACCCATATAGGAATCGGAATTCCGTGGGATTTGGATAGGAATATGGGAGGAGTCACTGTATTGCCGCCGTATGAAAATGCTGCAGGTAGTGACTGGTATTCGGGTACTGCCAATGCAATTTACCAAAATCTTGAGTATATGGAGAGTTACAATCCGGATTATGTTTTGATACTTTCGGGTGATCACATATACAAGATGGACTATGAGGTAATGCTCGATTACCACAAGGCAAACAATGCCGATATAACCATTGCGGCTATGCCTGTTTCGATGGAAGAGGCATCAAGATTTGGAATACTTATAACCGATGAGAGCGGCAGGGTAACGGAGTTTGAAGAAAAACCGAAAGTTCCGAGATCAAACCTTGCATCTATGGGAATTTATATTTTCTCATGGAAAACTCTTAGAGATTCTTTGATTGAATTATCAAATGAGCCCGGATGTGATTTTGGCAAACATATTATTCCGCATGTGTTTAACAAAGGCGGTAGAATTTTCAGTTACGAATTTAACGGATATTGGAAAGATGTAGGTACTTTGCAAACATATTGGGAAGCAAACATGGAGCTTGTTGATATAATACCTGAATTCAACCTGTATGAAGAATACTGGAAGATTTATACCAAGGGCGATATTATTACTCCACAATATATTTCGGAGGCTTCCACCATAAATAAGAGTATTATCGGTGAAGGAGTGGAAGTTTACGGAGAAGTGAACAATTCGGTAATAGGTGCCGGAGTTGTTATTGAAGAGGGTGCGGTGGTTACCGACTCCATAATTATGAAGGGCAGTAAGATAGGCGCAAACTCCAAAGTCACCAAAGCTATTATCGCTGAAAATTCCGAAGTCGGGAAAAATTGTGAGATTGGAGCTTTTGAATTCTGTGAGAGCAGATACGATAAGAAAGTTTACAATTGCGATCTTGCAGTAATCGGGGAGAGAACAACTATCCCTGACGGTGTTGTTATTGGTAAGAATACGGCTATTTTAGGAAAGACAACCATAGATGACTATGTGGATGGTAAACTTTTAAGTGGTGACTTCATTGTAAAGGTAGGTGGTAAGATATGAGAGCAATAGGAATAGTGTTGGCGGGCGGAAACTCAAAAAGAATGAAAGAACTTTCCAACAAGAGGGCTATTGCAGCAATGCCTATCGCCGGAAGCTATAGAAGTATAGATTTTGCACTCAGCAATATGTCAAATTCACATGTGCAAAAAGTGGCTGTATTTACACAGTACAACTCAAGATCGTTGAATGAACATTTAAGTTCATCAAAATGGTGGGATTTTGGAAGAAAACAAGGCGGTTTATTTGTTTTCACACCGACTATTACCGCTGAAAGTTCAGATTGGTATAGAGGTACCGCTGATGCATTGTATCAAAATTTGGTGTTTTTAAAGAGATCTCATGAGCCGTATGTTATTATTAGTGCAGGTGATGGTATTTATAAACTTGACTATAATAAAGTATTGGAGTATCATATTGAAAAGAAAGCAGATATTACTGTAGTATGCAAGAAAGCAAATGATACAGAAGATTTGACTAGGTTCGGTATGGTTTCAATAAATGATGATGGTAGAATAGTCAATTTTGAAGAAAAACCGATAGTTACAGATTCTGTAAATATATCCTGCGGGATATACATTATCAGAAGGAGACAACTTATTGAACTGATTGAAAGAAGTATTGCGGAGGACAGGTATGACTTCGTAAAAGATATTTTAATCAGATACAAAAATTTGAAGAGAATATACGCATATAAGATTAATTCTTATTGGAGTAATATAGCTTCGGTAGAATCTTATTATAAGACAAATATGGATTTCTTGAAAAAAGAGGTGAGAGATCATTTCTTTGTAGAATATCCGGGTGTGTATTCTAAGGTTGACGATT
>CAKAQP010000205.1 GCA_916720285.1 uncultured Lachnoanaerobaculum sp.
TTGAACCGTTATTATCTGTAATAAGTACACTTTCAGGACTCAATCTGATTTCCTTTCCCTCTTTATTCTTGAAAAATTTAATTTCAGGATTATCACGACCGCCTGCACTGCCTACATGAAAAGCGTTTTGTACATATATATTTTGTTCATTTGCATCAGGGAATTTCACTATTACCCTATCTCCGACTTCAGGCATACAATACCAGCTCCCTCCTTCAGGTGAAGAGTATACTGTAGCGTAGTTTAGGAACGCCTTATCACCGGAATCGTTTTCATCATCATCTATACTCACTCTTATAAGTTCATTTTCAACTTGGCTTACCTTTGCAAATAATGCCGCACCTATAAGTTTTTCATTCTGATACGCCTTAGTCTTTACATCACTTTCTTTCATTAATATATACTCATTAATCACTTCTCTATGTTCCAGTCTGCTGACTCTTGCTACAACAGCCTGTGTTTCGCCAAAAAATGTTAATCTTTCCCCTATTTCATAATGTTCTCTTACAGCAACCTTATAATATGCCTTGCCGGAATCAAGTAAAGATTCCTCTCCACTGTCAACTCCAAGTTCGTAATATTCCGACCTCAACAGCTTTTCCTGTCTACATGGAAGTCCTACAAAAAACTTAACCCCCTCTACACTATAGTCAGGGTATATCACTGTATTCGCCGAGAAGGCTAACCTTTTCAGATACTCCCAATCAGTTTCTTTATACTGACACATAAACCCCTGAGTCTTCTTATCATCACCTGAAGTCATTATATACGCACTGTTATTATAGCTTTCTATGATAATATCAATAATATCTCTGTAGCTAACTCCTGTATTTTGAAATGTTCTTATATGCTCTTTTCCATCCATAATTATACTTTGTGTCATCAAGCCCAAAGTCATATAGTGAACATCTCCGTTACTTTTTATATTGCAGGAAGTGATAATTCCGCAAAACAGCACTATACTATTACCCTCATATGTTTTAGCAATTATTTGTGTCACCTTTCCGCCGGATGATAAATATTCTTCTTTTTTATCCCCTCTTATAGTACCTCCAATAATTGCCTTACCATGTTTATTGGGCTTAAGCTCTGAATAAAATTCCTGTATATCAATAAAATCAAAACCGTATATTTCTAAAAGTTCCGCCCTCATAATACACCTCCACGTATTTATCTTTTATTCCATTAAATAACAAGATAATTTCTAATCTCTGTTAAAAACTTTCAATATAATCAGAAATTATCTTTATATTTTCTTTTTCAATGTCATTTAAATCACTCTCTTTAAAACTTTCATTTTCCTCATACCAGCTTTTTCTTATAAAATAATTATATTCCGGACTGTTTTTAGTATACATCTTCCCATGTCTGGCATATATCTCTTCACGAGCCATACATGCCGCCAACTTGGAAAGTTTTTTCAGCTTTTCTAAATTTGATTGGCTGCTGATAATATCTGTATCACTTCCCATAAAAATCTCATCATTATCATCTGTACTTATGTACATACTGATTCTATTACCTTTTGAATCATAGCCATATTTTTCTATAAATTCTTTATACTCAGGTAGTGAACTATATTCCGGATCAAAAAACACCTTCATTTCATTTCCCAAATCATAGTATGCCAAATCATTAAGCCATTGAGAAACTTTAGATATTCTCCATTTATTGTCCTCACACAGTTCCAAATACACCTCACCGTCGCTGATTTCCGGCATATCCTCAGCCAAAACCACTTTTTTTATAAATTGTATTTGAACACATGCACTTTTTTTATCTTTGCTCTTTATTCTAAACTCACCTTTTGTATTAATTTTATAGTATAGGCTACTACTTAAATCACTTCTTGACGTTCGTGACTGTGTACATCTTCCTCTATAAAACCTTATATCATACATTTCACACAAATAATCATAGGCTGCATCTTTAATATAATCTCTATGGTATTTATATAGTTTTTCTTCATCCTCCTTATTTTTAAAGTAATAATCATTATATCCATCCGACTCTCTGCAAGATATCTCATCACCAATCTTTTCTCCTGAATCCATAAAATCGGCAATCTCTTTAATAATCTCTATAACTCTTTCATCCGTCATTTCAGTATTGTTATCTTTATTTTCAATGGCAACGGCTTTGACATTGAATAACAGAAGTAATATAAAACTTATGCTAATTACACTTAATAATTTTTGTTTCATACTCTTTTCTCCTAAAACTCTTCCAAATGTGACTTTATAATCTCTAAATTATGCCTTTCAATATCACTTAAATCATCCTCACTGAATTCTTTATTCTCTTTATACCAGCTCAATCCATTGAAATAATTATATTCTATAGAATATTTCGGATACATTTTCCCATGCCTGGCATATATCTCTTCATAAGCAATATAGGTTGCAAGTTTAGAAAGATGTTCCAATATATAACCGTCATCTAAATTCTCCAACACATCAAAACTGCTGCTCGCCAAGATCGCGTCCTTTAAAGAATATCTTAACATCTGCATAGATATTCTATTTCCATTTTTATCGTACCCATAATTCCTAATAAAAGTATCATAATCCTCTTTTACATTATTTTGACTGTCAAAAAATTCATCTATATATTCTTCCAATTCATAGAACACTAAATCATCATACCATTGAGAAATCTTAGAAATTCTCCATTTATTGTCATCACAAAGAGTGAGAAATATCTGACCCTTATCTGTATCCGGCATCCCGTCTCCAAGACTGCTGTCTTTATTAAAAACAGCTTCAATACATATTTCATTATTTCTTCTCAACAGAATTTTGTAATCTTCTTCAGCTTCCAATTTATACCTGATGGTTCCACCATCAAATCCTGTTTTCGCCTTTCCCATGCCGGAATTAAACCTTGTGATTTTATACATTGCAGTCAAATAATTATAAGCACTATCTTTTATATAATTTCTATGATAGATTTCTAATTTATCTTCATCTTCTTTGTTCTTAAAATAGGCAAAGTTTTCCCCGTTAATACCTTCGACAGCTTCACCCGTTTCTATACCCGTATCCATAAAAGATACTATTTCTTTTACAAGCTTTATTGCATCTTCATCTGAAAGATTTTCTACACCATAATTATAATCAATGAATTTTTCTGTTTTTGAATATTTATTTATCCCGCATCCATAAACAAAACACATCAGCAAGAGTATTATTGTGAATATATGTATTTTTTTATCTATCACTTTCCCCTCCTCTCAATAACGGTCTATCCGGAGCTACACCATAATCAGTTCCTCCGTTACTACAAAATCCATCAAAGTATTTATGTCCATTCGTAGTATAATAAATATGTGTTTTTTTCACAGATACTCTATCATTAGAATTTCCTTCAACCGTATATACAGTTTTATCTGCACTATTATAAGCTATAACAATTCCTGTATGCCCCGTCCCATCTAATTCGCCTTTTTTATTTCTATTTAAATGTATAAATAAATCTCCCTTTTTAGGTTCATAACCACTATCTACATTATGATATTTTTGGGCTTCTTCATATAAACTTTTTCCGGTTTTACAAGATTCAAATTTCGGAACCGGTTTTCCTGCATCTCCTGCAATACCTCTATTATTTAATATTCCTGCCTCATTAGCACACCACGAAACATATATTGCACACCATGGCACGCCATTATCACCATACCATTTTCCATATCTGTTTATATTATCCCCTTCTATTACTTCTACTATCTCTCCATTTTTATTTCTTTTCTTTTTCTTTACTTGATTCTCAACAAACCCAGTATTTTCAACTCTTTCATTAAGTGCAATATTTATAAAATCATCTATCTTTCTACTCAACTCATCCTCTGCTGAGTTAGAATTATTGCTGCAAACCCCATTTTCATCAATATCATAAACCTTCCCGTCTTTCCCTTGTATTTTTTCAGACTTTGCCATATGACCGTCTTCATATAAATAGTACCATTTATCACCTATCTGTTTCCAACCTGTTCTCATGGCTCCGTCTGTATGTAAGTAATACCATTTTCCTGATATCTGTTTCCATCCCGTTTG
>CAKAQP010000206.1 GCA_916720285.1 uncultured Lachnoanaerobaculum sp.
TGTTCTGGGACATACCTTTGTGGACGAGGCCGGACAGGCTCTGCCACAGGCCGCAGTGGGTGCGATATTCAGAAGCAAGAATATTATGGTTGTGGGAGATCCTTTCCAAATAAAGCCTGTACTTACTTTGGACGGCGGTCTGCTTGCATTGCTTTCAAAAAGCTATAATGTAAGTGAAAAGTACTTGTCGGAGTCCGCTTCAGTACAGACCTTGGTGGATGCCGCAAGTCAATACGGTTTTTACACAAAAGGAGAAAAGGAAGAGGACTCATGGATAGGTATTCCGCTTTGGGTACACAGGCGCTGCAAATATCCTATGTTTACCATATCAAATGAGATTTCTTATCAAAACCTTATGGTACAGGGTAATGAGGGCTATGGAAAGACCGGATGGTATGATATAAGCGGTAAGGCTGTAGATAAGTATGTTGAGGAACAGGGAGATTTTCTTCTAAAAAAGATACAGGAGATGGCAAAGTCAAATCCTGAAATATTGGATAAAAACGAGAGCGACACTATTTATATAATATCACCTTTCAAAAATGTTGCTTACAGACTGGCAAGAAAGCTGGATGAAATAGGTTTTACAAGAAGAGAAAACGGAAAAGTCACAAATATCGGAACTATTCATACCTTCCAGGGCAAGGAAGCTCCTATAGTATTTATGGTGCTTGGAGCGGATACAAACAGTAAGGGTGCCGCAAGCTGGGCGGTAAGTGAGGCCAATATGATGAATGTGGCGGCTACAAGAGCAAAGAAGGAATTTTATATAGTAGGAGATAAAAAACTTTATATGAGTTTGGGAAGTGAAGTGATAAGCAAGGTAAATAAGGTTATAACGGCTTACAGTAAGGAACATCCCGAGCTTATAGATGAGAATACAGATTTAGGTAGTTTATGATAAAAGATATAGATGCATGTATATTCGATCTGGACGGTACTTTGGTAGATTCCATGTGGATGTGGCCTGATATTGACGCCGAGTATTTGGAAAGATTCGGATTTGAATACGATGACAATTTAAAAAATGAAATAGACGGAATAAGCTTTCATGAAACGGCGGTTTATTTTAAAAAGAAGTTCGGTATAAAAGACAGTGTGGAAAAGATCTGTCAGGACTGGGAGGATATGGCGCTGGATAAATATAAGTATGAAGTGAAAGAAAAGCCGGGATGCACATGCTTTTTGGAACATTTAAAGTCAAGAGGAATCAAAATGGGAATTGCAACCAGCAATAACAAAAACATGGTGGATGCTGTACTTAATTCTTTAAATATGAAAGATTATTTTGAGGTTATCACCACATCTGATGAGGTGAAGAAGGGAAAGCCCGCACCTGATGTTTATTTAAGAACTGCCAAACTTCTTGGTGTTAAACCTGAAAAATGCCTTGTATTTGAAGATGTGGTAGCAGGTGTTATAGCCGGAAAAGCGGCAGGAATGAAGGTTTGTGCAATAGAGGATGATTTCTCAAAAGATGTCAGAGAAAGAAAAAAGGAACTGGCGGATTATTATATAGACGACTACAGGGAATTGCTATGACAAAGAAAAAAGGCGAGTACGGGTACAGAAAGTACTTTAAAATAAAAAACGGAATAATTATAGGATTTTTTGTTTTTATTATACTTTTGCTTTTTATATCTTCAAAGCTTACAAAAAATGCCGATATTTCAAGGATACTGCTGGTTTCATCCATACTTACGGTACTTCCTATGGCAAATCTTTTGTCACCTTTTTTGGTGGTGTTTAAGTATAAATCTTTTGAATATGAGAAGATAAAGGAATACCTTGATGATAATCATTTTTTATTTGATATAATCCTTACAATGAAGGAGCAGGTAATGCCTCTTGATATAATATATATCAATGAAGAAAGAATCTTCGGTATTCTTTCCAATAAGGCGGATAAGTCAAAAACCGAGGAATTCATCAAAGAAAGAATGAAAATAGGCGGTATAAAGGTCAGTGTGAAGATTTGTGACAGCTTTAGTGAAATGAAAAAGTTTGTTCAAAGTAAAGATGCAAATGACAAAAATTTAGATGAGATAAGGGCTATCTTTAAAAGCCTTTCAGTATAATGATTGAAATAGTTGTAGGAAAAAATGAAAGCGGACAAAGGCTTGACAGGGTTTTGGAAAAAATATTTGTAAATGCAAATACAGGATTTATTTTCAAGATGCTTAGAAAAAAGAATATTACTTTAAATGATAAAAAAGCTGACGGTAAGGAAAGGCTTGAGCCGGGGGCAAGTATCAAGCTTTGGTTTTCAGATGAAAGTTTTGAAAAATTATCAGGGAAAAAGGCTATAAATATAAAAGATATAGAGGAAAAGCCTAAAGCTGATAAAAAAAGTATAGAAGCTTTCAAATCATATATAGTATATGAGGATGAAAATACTGTTATAATAAATAAACCTGCAGGTCTTTTATCACAGAAATCAAATGAAAACGATATATCGGTAAACGATCTTTTACTTGAATATCTTGAATTTGATTCTAAGGCGTTAAATACATTCAAGCCTTCCATATGTAACAGACTGGACAGAAACACTTCAGGACTTATGGTTTGCGGAAAGACTCTGGAAGGCCTGAGAGTAAATAATGAACTTATAAAAACAAAGGCTGTGAGCAAATTTTATCTGGCTTTGGTAAAAGGCAGAGTGGAAAAAACTGGAAGTATTAATGCCTGGCTTTATAAGGATGAAAAGACCAATAAAGTCACCGTCAAAAATAAGTCCTTTGAAGGTGCGGATTTTATACAGACAGAATACGAGGTACTTGATTATTTTAAAGATGCTACATTGCTTTTAGTAAAGCTTATAACAGGAAAAACTCATCAGATAAGAGCGCATTTATCCTCAATATCACATCCTATAATAGGGGATTTTAAATACGGAGAGAAGTCTGTGAATGAAAAGTTTAAAAAAGAGTACGGTATAAAGTCTCAGCTTTTACATTCATTCAGACTTGTATATCCTAACAGTGATATTTCAGATACGGATACATTTAAAGCTTTAAAGGGAAAGTGCTTTGAGGCTTCATATAATAATGATTTCAGAAAGGTGATAGGAGATGGGTACTTGGAAAACAAGAGGCCTTAGAGGATCCGCTTTGGAAGAGTATATCAACTACTCCAATGAAAAGTACAGAGAAAGCGGACTTGCACTTATTCAAAAGATTCCCACTCCGATTACTCCGATTGATATTGACAAAGCTTCAAGGCATATCACTTTGGCATATTTTGAGAAAAAGTCCACAGTTGATTATATAGGAGTCGTTCAGGGAATACCTGTATGTTTTGATGCCAAAGAATGTGCAAGTACAAGCTTTTCACTCGCAAATGTGCATGAGCACCAGTTTAAGTTCATGGAGGAGTTTGAAAAGCAGGGAGGTATAGCTTTTCTTATTATATTTTTTAAATCACTTGATAAGATAATATATTTACCGCTAAAGGATCTGAAAGTTTTTTTTGAAAGGATGAATGAAGGCGGTAAAAAAAGTTTTAAATATGAAGAGCTTAATGAGGAATATTTGATACCTAAAAAGGGTGATATTATAGTGCATTATTTAGAGAGCCTTAGCTTATATCTCAGTAAGGAATCTTAAAAGAGGATTGAAAAAGTTGGATATAAAGGAGACATAAATGAAACAAATAGATGCAAGAATTTATAACGGAAAAACAAACTTTGAGTGGAAAGATTTAGAATTAAACAGTGAAGGTCTGCTTCCGGTGATAGTACAGGATTATATAGATCATACTGTACTTATGTATACATATATGGACGAAGATGCATGGGAGAAAACACTTGCCACAGGACTTTTGACTTATTACTCAAAATCTCATAAGAGGGCTATAGTAAAGGGGAAAAAATACGGAAATTATCAATATGTCAGGGAACTGTTTTTAAACGGAGAAAAGAATGCGCTTTTAATAAAAGTTTATCCTATGGGTCCTGCATGTGACGACAGCAAAAAAAGCTGCTTTGCAAATGAGATAGAGGAAATATAATAATGGATCATATTTTGCTGATTGTAT
>CAKAQP010000207.1 GCA_916720285.1 uncultured Lachnoanaerobaculum sp.
AGGGAATTGCCAGAGGAATATTTTCAAATGAGGCAGGACTTGGAAGTGCACCGATAGCGGCAGCTGCGGCTCAGTCTAAGGAAGAAGTAAGACAGGGACTTATTTCAATGCTTGGTACTTTTATAGACACTATTATTATCTGTACTATGACAGGACTTTCAATAGTAATCACAGGTGCATGGGATATGGGGCTTGAAGGTGTAGCTGTTACAACAAAGGCTTTTCAAATAGGATTGCCTTTCCCGGACAGTGTGGCTGCATTTATATTGATGGTATGTCTGGTATTCTTTGCTTTTACAACTATTCTCGGCTGGGATTATTATTCTGAAAAATGCCTTGAGTACATAATAGGAAATAAGCCGAAGGCTATAACGGTTTACAGATGGGTTTATATTGCATGTATCTTTATAGGTCCTTATATGACGGTTAAAGCGGTATGGACCATTGCGGATATTTGTAACGGACTTATGGCAATACCGAATCTGATAGCTTTGATAGCACTAAACGGAGTAGTGGTAAGAGAGACAAAATCATTTTTTGAGCGTGGCGTTCATAATAAAATATAAAGTAAAAAGGTCTTAGACTCACAGATGTATAACTGTAAATCTAAGACCTTTTGTTAATTATTATTGTTCTGCATATTCAGGAAATGTAATACTGTTTTCCTTGAAAACATGAACAAAAATATCCTCAACGAAATCCTTCATAAGTTTAAATGTATTGGCATATGTGACGCAAGTATCAGCCGGTACTTGAAAGTTATTTGTAAGCTCTTGCATTTCCTTAATCATGTCGCCTACATCTACATGTTCACCTTCAAGTTCACTTATCAATTCAAGAGTTTCTTTGTCAGGGTGATGATTTGAACGCATCAGCGGGAATATGAGCCTCTCTTCTTTTGCAAAATGCTCTTCAAGTTCTGCTTTCATTCTTGCAAATAAGTTGTGAATCTTTGTAAGTTCCGCACCATGATGCTGATAATGTACTATCAAAATCTTGTTTAAAAGCTTTTCGATTTGTTCCATCATCTCACGCTCTGTAACATGATGAGTTGCCTCAAGATTATCAAGCATCTCATTAACGCTTAGTTTTTCAAAATCTTCTATGGATTCCACACTTTCTTTGTTTTGTGGAACAGGCTGCGAAGCTATATTGTTAAGTTCATTTATAAGTGAAGTAAGGTCAATACTCCCGTCTGTGAAAGACTCATCAAGTGGCATATGACCACCACAGCAGTAGTCAAGGTGTAAGTTGTTAAGATAAGGAATTGTTTGAGGATATTGTTTAACAATATCGGCAAGTGACATTTTAGCTGTAATCATAGTATACCTCCTTAAAGTGAGTGAATATCATAAACAAATTCACTGTCAGTTTTATAGATAAAGATGAACTTACATCAATATCTATAAAAAGAGTATACACTTATAAAATATCGAAATCTGTAACAAATAAGACAAAATAAAATATTATAAGAATATAATTATAGTTTTTAATTTAAAAGATACAAAAAACAGATGAAATGGTAGGGTTTAAAATCAGCTTGAAAGAAGTATATATTTGTTGTATACTTTTTTTGTTATAATTTTATATCGGTTCTCTTAGTTAAATGGATATAACGATAGCCTCCTAAGCTGTAATTGTGGGTTCGATTCCCGCAGGGAACATTAATTTTAAGCGGTAATGACGATAAAATCATTACTGCTTTTTTCATGCAAAAACTTATATTTATGATTCGGCACTTCGGCTGGCACCTAGAATGACAGCCAGATGTCCCTCAAGGTGTCCACCAAAAGAAGGTATTTTGATACAGTTATGATGAATAGTTTCAACTTTGCAACAGTTTGTTGCAAAGTTAGCGGTAAAAGAATTGCTATTTCATTACATTGACGCTCAATTTGCTCTGTGCTAGAATAACATTAATAGATTCATCAGCAAAGTAATACACTGTGAGCTTGTTATGGATAAGAGTTATGAAGCTATAAATGAATTTTTAAATAATCCATAGAATACAGATGATTTTTATGAAAATGATACAGTCATTGCAATTGATTGGAGAGAGGATGATGAGGATATTGTAAAATATTTTAATCAGGCGATAGGAAATAAGATTGCTATTAAAATGGAAAACAATGATAAGCCTTATGGTGATGATATTATTTTAACCTATAAAGACAAAATCGTAAAAATCCCTATGATAGGCAATGAAAATTATAAAATCAAAAATATACTTATAAAAACAAGGAGATTGAGATGAATTTAAAAAGTAATAATTATCCAACCATTGAATATGAAAAAGGAGAAGAAATTTTTTTGTCACCAGAGGAAATTAATAGTTCTTTTTACTTTGATGTTGAAGAGGAATTAACCTCAAATGATGAAGCTATGGCGATTGTAGCCTCTATGATAGATGAAGTGGATACATTAGTAGAAGCAGCTAAAGATTTTTTGAAAAATACATTATCGAATGAGGGAAATGAATACTATGGCACTGTTGCATATTTTATGGAATTTCATAGAGATGAAATGGATGCTGATACGGTATTGGAGCTGTTTCCTTCAAGTAATGTTGATACAATAACATTTATAGAAATGGTAGATTTTTTAAAAATGATACGTTTTGGGAGCTTAATTGATAATAAAACAAATCAGCAAGCTTTTATTATGGATTTAAGTTTTAATCCGGAATTAACAGATGAACTGATGGTTATTTATTTTAATTTGGAAAAACAGGTGTTTTATGTAACACATGAAAGCTGATCTAAATAAAAAATAGATAACAGTCATCATATAATATTTCAAAAAACAGTAAATCAAATTGGTTTACTGTTTTTTGTTGCAAAAAAAAGAAAAGAAAGTACATGAACAATAGCATAACTTAATACCCATACCCATAATTGCTGAATTGCAGGATTGCACTGGGTAAAATTGTATCATATTGAATTACGAAAGACAAAAAAATTTGACCTACAAGCTTTAGGTGTTAAAATCGTACTTAGTATATGAAGGAGTGATTAGTGTATGGAAAATAAGCCGGATAATAAGTTGATTGCACTATATCAATCCAGATCTGAAATTGCAATTTCTGAAACAAAAAGTATGTATGGAAGGCTGATTTATTCTGTTGTACATGACCTGCTTAAGAATAATTCTGATGCAGAAGAATGTGAGAATGATACCTACTTAGGATTATGGAAGTCAATACCACCCGCCGAGCCAAGAAACTTTAAAGCATTTTGTCTTAAGATAACAAGAAACCTTGCCATAAAAAAACTTGATTATTATCGGGCAGATAAGAGGGACGTTGCTAAAACAATATATTATGAGGATGTATTAAATGAAGTTTCTGATTTAGAACTTCATCTAAGGGATGACAAAGAATCTGATTTGTCACAATGCATAGATGAGTTTGTTCACAGGCTTGATAAGAAAAAGAGGATAATCTTTGTTTTAAGGTACTGGCAGCTGATGAGTGTAAAAGAAATTACAGAAGAGTGCGGAATGTCAAAAAGTCAGGTAGAAACTATACTTTGCAGAATCAGAAAGCAATTAAGGAACTGGTTGATAGAAAGAGGAGATAAAAAATAAGAAAATAGAATATGTTAGTATTTCTGATGATACTAGATACTATCTCAAAGAGCCGGGTGATGGTTTTATTAGTTATAAAAAATTTAAAGAAAAACCTAATGAAAAATATAATAGGATGTTTACTTGTTGTGAGAGAAAACTATTAGTTAAAATTAGAGAAAACTCTAATCGCAATAATTTTAGTGTAGAATTGAACATTACTAAAAAATATGTCAAATATGTAAAAGGGAGATTTATATTATTGGTGGAATAAAAATACAAAGTTCTAATACAGAAAGTGATTTGTCTGAAGAGAATCTAGAACAAATGGATAACTATGCAAAAGATATTTTTAATAGGGATACATGCAAATAATATGGAAAAAATAATGGTCAAAACCCTATCGACATCCGACCTAATTAACGTTATAATATATTTAATCTAATAAGAAAACAGAGCAATCATTGT
>CAKAQP010000208.1 GCA_916720285.1 uncultured Lachnoanaerobaculum sp.
GGAGCATTTTATTGAGTATAAAGATATTAAAAAAGAATGATAAAAATATTTTGAAACTGAAAAAGGCGGAAAACGGAGTGGAATATTTTTCGTTTGAAGCATTGGAAAAATATACCGAGCTTATTAACGGGTTTTCCACAAGGATAGGAGGAGTAAGTGAAGGACCTTATGCTTCCATGAATTTGAGCTTTAGCAGAGAGCCCGATAATAAAGAGGGTGTGCTTGAAAATTATAAAAGAATGGCAAAAGCCCTTGGCGTAAAGGAAGACAGTTTTGTGCTTTCATATCAGGAGCATTCCACCAATGTAAGAGTGGTGGATAAAAGTGATATGGGTAAGGGAGTATCGGTTGAAAGAGACTACAGAAATATTGACGGACTGATAACTGATGAGAGAGGCATTACCTTGGGAGCTTTTTTTGCAGACTGTATTCCGCTTTATTTTTATGACAGAAAAAAACAGGTAATAGGACTTGCGCATTCGGGTTGGAGAGGTACTTGCAAGAAAATGGGTGCTGTAATGATAGATGAGATGGCAAAGAACTTCGGGACGGATGCAAAGGATGTAATTGCCTGTATAGGTCCGGGGATTTGTCAAGACTGCTATCAGGTAAGCGAAGATGTGTATGAAGAGTTTTCAAAAAACTTTAATAGGGAAGATATTGAGAGTATTTTCAGAGAAGACGGAAAAGATCATTTCAGGCTTTCACTTTGGAAGGCCAATGAAATAGTATTAAAAGAGGCCCAAGTTTTGCCGGAGAATATATTTACATCAAATATTTGTACCGCCTGCAATCCGGATCTGCTTTATTCACATAGAATAATGGGAGATGTAAGAGGAAATATGGCCGCATTTTTGGCGTTAAAATAATTTATTGTCTAACTGTAACCTTAGACTTGCTAAAAGTTGATAAAGTAATTATACTGTTTATATTTGAATAAAGGAGGCTATATGGAAGATTTTTTCAAGAAGTTAAGCATATATGGAAGTATTGCTAAAGAAGAAGGACAGAAAATAGCACAGAATGCTTTAAATAAGGGCAGAGAAATTGCCGATATTACAAAGCTCAAAAGAGACATAAAGATAGAAGAGGATATTATAAAATCCTACAAGATGGTTATAGGAGAGTATGTAGCGGCAAATGATCTTTTAAAAGATGATGAGCTGGTATTTGATCAGAGATCAAAGATACTTGAATGCCAAAAGAAATTAGATGAGTTGAATGCAAAGCTTGAAGAAATGAGCAAAAGCAATAAATAGGTATAAGGAGAATATGATGAAACCATACGCAGAATTGACAAAAGAGGAACTTTTGGAGCTTAAGAAAAGCTTGAAGGCTGAATATAAGGCAATGCAAAACAGAGATTTAAAGCTTGATATGAGTAGAGGAAAGCCTTCACAGGAGCAGCTTGATATCTCTATGGGACTTATGGATGTACTTACATCAGATAAAGATCTTATGAGCGAGAACGGTTCAGATTGCAGAAACTATGGTGTACTTGACGGTATCCCTGAGGCAAAGGAACTTATGGGTGATATGATGGAGGTTCCTGCAGATAACCTTATAATCTACGGAAACTCAAGTCTTAATGTAATGTATGATTGCATTTCAAGATCATATACTCATGGAGTAATGGGCTCTACACCTTGGTGTAAGCTTGACAAGGTGAAATTCCTTTGTATTGTACCGGGTTATGACAGACATTTTGCAATAACGGAGTATTTCGGATTTGAGAATGTATGTATACCGATGCTTGAGAGCGGCCCCGATATGGATATGATAGAGGAGCTTGTACAAAAGGATGATTCAATAAAGGGAATCTGGTGTGTACCGAAGTATTCAAACCCTACAGGAAACTCATACTCTGACGAAGTTGTAAGAAGATTTGCAAGATTAAAACCGGCAGCTAAGGATTTCAGAATTTACTGGGATAATGCATATACAATTCACCATCTCTATGATCTTGACCAGGATCATCTTATAGAGATTTTGGCTGAGTGTAAGAGAGCCGGTAATCCGGACCTTGTGTATAAGTTTGCTTCAACATCAAAGGTTACATTCCCGGGTTCAGGTATTGCGGCACTTGCCACATCACATAACAACCTTGAGGATATTAAAAATCAGTTAAAGAATCAGACAATAGGTCATGATAAAGTAAATCAGCTCAGACATGTAAGATATTTTAAGGATATCCATGGTATGGTAGAGCATATGAGAAAGCATGCCGACTCACTTAGACCTAAGTTTGAGATGGTAATAGATACACTTGAAAAAGAACTTGGCGGCCTTGGTATAGCAAGCTGGACTAAGCCGAAGGGCGGATACTTTATCTCTTTTGATACCATGGACGGATGTGCAAAGGAAGTTGTATCAAAATGTAAAAAGGCCGGTGTTGTAATGACAGGTGCAGGAGCTACATTCCCGGGCGGAAAAGATCCGGATGATAAGAATATTCGTATCGCTCCTTCATTCCCGCCTGTAGCGGATTTGGAGATAGCGGCAAACCTTCTGTGTCTATGTACAAAGATGGCGGCAGTTGATAAACTCTTAGGAGAATTATAATGATTAGTGCAAACGGAATAACCCTCAGATTAGGGAAGAAAGCCCTTTTTGAAGATGTTAATATAAAATTTACACCGGGTAACTGCTATGGACTTATAGGTGCAAACGGTGCGGGAAAGTCAACATTCCTTAAGATACTCTCAGGACAGATAGAACCTACAAACGGTGATATAGTAATAACACCGGGAGAGAGACTTTCATTCTTGGAACAGGACCATTTCAAATATGATACATATACTGTTTTGGATACGGTAATAATGGGAAATGCAAGGCTGTATGAGATAATGAAGGAAAAAGATGCAATATATGCAAAGCCTGACTTTACCGAAGAAGACGGTATAAAGGCGGCTGACCTTGAAGGTGAGTTTGCAAATATGAACGGTTGGGAGGCCGAATCCGATGCGGCGGCACTTTTGAACGGTCTTGGAGTCGATACGGAACATCACTATACATTGATGAGTGATATGCCGTCAAACCTTAAGGTGAAGGTACTTCTTGCAAAGGCACTCTTCGGTAATCCTGATATACTCTTACTTGACGAGCCTACAAACCACCTTGATTTGGATGCTATTGCCTGGCTTGAAGAGTTCCTTATAAACTTTGAAAACACAATTATAGTTGTATCTCATGACAGATATTTCCTTAATAAAGTCTGTACAATGATTGCAGATATCGACTATGGCAAGATACAGCTCTATGCAGGAAACTATGATTTCTGGTATGAGTCAAGTCAGCTTATGGTTCGCCAGATGAAGGAAGCCAACAGAAAGAAAGAAGAAAAGATCAAGGAGTTGCAGGAATTTATCCAAAGATTCTCTGCAAATGCTTCAAAATCAAAGCAGGCTACATCCAGAAAGAGAGCTTTGGAAAAAATCGAGCTTGATGATATTAAGCCTTCTTCAAGAAAATATCCGTATATCGACTTCAGGCCTGCAAGAGAGATAGGTAATGAAGTTCTTACAGTTGAGAATCTTTCAAAGACTATCGACGGAGAGAAGATACTTGATAATATCAGTTTTGTGTTAAACAGAGAGGATAAGGTAGCACTTGTAGGACCTAATGAGAAGGCAAAGACTGTACTTTTTAAAATCCTTGCAGGAGAGATGGAGCCTGACAGCGGAAGTTATAAATGGGGTCTTACCACCACACAGAGCTATTTCCCTAAGGACAATACAAAGGATTTCTCAGGTGATGAGACAATAGTTGACTGGCTTACAGGATATTCTGAGATAAAGGATGCTACATATGTAAGAGGCTTCCTCGGAAGAATGCTTTTTGCCGGTGAAGACGGTGTAAAGAAAGTAAATGTGCTCTCAGGAGGAGAGAAAGTTCGTTGTATGCTCTCAAAGCTTATGATAAGCGGAGCAAATGTACTTATACTTGACGAGCCTACCGACCACCTTGATATGGAGTCTATTACAGCACTCAATACAGGACTTGTAAAGTTCAAGGGTGTACTT
>CAKAQP010000209.1 GCA_916720285.1 uncultured Lachnoanaerobaculum sp.
TGTACGTCTCTTCGGTATTTCGTTGAATAACTTATGTAAAGTATACTATAATGTATAAATTATCACAATATTATAGCAAAAATTAATAATAAAGTTTATATTAACATTTTAATATTTTTGTAAGATGTATATATTCCACTGTAATATTTTTAAATATTTTATTACATAAAAAGACCCAAGTTCTCACCCGGGTCTTTTATAAATAGATTATTCCATTGCACTTTCAAGCGCTTTTCCTACAGCTTTAATTATTCCTTTAGAACTGTGTGTAGCACCACTTACAGTATCCACATCCAATGATTGTTTTTCTATGATTTCAGGAATCACATCCCTTGCATCTATTAAATACTCCTCATCATCCCCTGTGTCAACTATCTTTATCTCCGTGATTTCTCCGCATGAAATAGTTACGGCTACAGTCATCTTACCGCTGTATCCTGTAGCACTACCTTCATATGTACCATCTTTACATGTAATTTCTGATGACAGAGTTGTCTCCGATGAAACGGTAGTCTCTTCTTCTTTTTCTTCCGCTTCATAACTTCTTGCCGCTCTAAATCCAAATACAGCAAGAGCTGCATACACACTACAAACCGCTACAGCAAAAACTACACTTATAACTCTTTGTTTTTTATGCTTCTTAGCCCTTATAATAAGATAAACTATGTATATAAGTGAATAAACCGTTAAATCAATAAGTGTATCCAAGTGCCCTTTCAATATAGATATGCTGAATATCAATGCTATGTGCATAAACAACAATCCATAAAAAACATATGAAAGCTTTTGCAGTGATTTCCATTTCTTAGGATTCATTTTTCTTCTGATAACCATAAAAGATGTAATAGTCAATGGAATCAAAAGTATTATCATTATCAGTGAAAGTACTGCAGCAAATATTCTTACCGTATCCAGTTCGGATATATTTGTAAAGAGTTTTACAAAGTAGTACTGCCCATAGGCAATATTATGAGTAAGAGTAAATAATGCCGCTATAATCGCCATCTCACCTCTTGTACGTAGCAATAAGCCTCTCATTTTTGCCTGTGGACACACCGATGCCACCATAACCAGGATAAAGAGAGCACCCGCTAAGGTGCCTCTTGTTAATATATTCTTTACAAGGTAATCAACTACAAAAGGCAGTCCTTTCTTAGGTGCCATTATAGAAAGAATACTTATTATAATTGTTCCGATGTAAAAAAATGTTGAATGTTTTTTTATAGGCTTTTCTAAAAGTGCAAAAAAAGCCAATGCCACAATAAGACATGCGACCAATCTCATTACTTCGTTACCTCAATTGTTAAATCAGGATATCCGTCAGCCTTAAGAACTACTGTATATGTTCCCGCATCTGCAAATACAGGCTCATCCTTACCGTCTGAACTGTATTTGGCATCCAAATTTATACTTCCGTCTTCATTAAATGCAACTTTGCCAAACTTTCTACCCTTGCCACCCTTATACTCTGTATCATTCACCTTTGCATAAGTAATAGCACTTATATAATCCTTTACAGTAAGTCCTGCCTCATTTTCATCAAGTTTAAGAGCATTGTTCTCAAAGTGGAACTGTTCCGCATTCAAATTTGAATTTATAACAGCTGTGAAATTTAAATCAGCATATTTATCATTTGTAAATATAAACTGATATTTGCCGGGTACAAGGTCCTTTGGAAGATTCAATGTACCGTTTTCTTCCTTTACATTTGATATATCAACATCTTTCTTCTTAGAAACTATTCTTCCGATACTGTACTTAGTATCATCCGAGGTTATTTCAAACTTAATCTGTGAACCGTCCTTAGTGTAGTTAGTGCTCTCATCACCTTTAATACTGTAGTTCTCAGGTGTCAAAAGCTTACAGAACAAGTTTGTATCTATCTCTATATCATCTGCATCTTTAAGTAAGTATGTTATCTTTGAAATTGTTTGTCCGGGTAAATCCTGATAACGTACATATGCCTGTGCATTTCCATGATTCTCTGTAAACGGCGCTGACGCAAATGCAAGCTCTGCAGGTGAAAGCCAGATATTCTCCAAATGTTCCATACCGTACTTCTTACCTTCTTTTGTTTCTATAACAACACCTTGAACATTGTCAACTTCAACTTCCAAGTCCTTTATATCAATTTGATAATTTCCATAGTTTGAAGTAGTTGTAATTGTTGACTCCAAATCATTTTTAACAGTATTTCCAACTGTCTTTGAGAATGTACCGTCTGAGTTTAACACCTTATACTCTGCAGGTGTTTGATCTGTAGTATCTTTAATTTCAGCTACAAATGTAAGAAGAGGGTTAGTTGACTCTTTTTTCTCCTCAATTGCCTTCTTAGCATCCTCATAAAGTGACTTGGAAATAGCGATATTTACATCTTTCACTCCTGAAATTGTTGATCCGTCACCAACAACTTCCGATACTGCTGTTGTAAACTTTTCAACCTTTTTATTGGTTACAGAGCTTACAGCATCATAATTTCCGTCACTTCTGATGTCTGCCGCCGCATCCGGAGCATCAAGCTTTGCAGTAAGCTTCTCAGGATTCGCTTCAGGCTCTACATCATTAATCTCACCATAATAGTAATCTGCATATGGAATACTTATCTTAGCATAAACATAATTTTCATTACCGATGTCAGCCTTACTCTCCTTGCTTACCTCAGACTGACTTTCGCTCTGTACTGAACTGCTCTCTGCTGTAGTCGCTGTATCAGCTGCTTTTCCGCAACCTGTTATCATCAATGCAAATGCTGCCGGTGCCAATATAGATAGATATCTTTTCTTCATAAATCCTCCATGAATATAAAATAAATTTGATTACCTATAACCCTAATTCGTTAGCATTCCCTAACTCAATTACAGAGTATCACATAAAATAATTATATTGTCAATTGTTTTTACAAAAAACTGACTCGAAATAAATCCCCGAATCAGTTTTTGTTATACTCTATCCTAATAGTTCCCCTTTATATTTCCCATTCTTAATTTTAAAAAAGAACTCACTATATCTGTCAGAATCAAATATCTCCATCAAATCTTTCATATTCCAAATCAAATTTATACTGTCTAATTCTGACCTGTCCACCCAAAATACTCTTCCTTCATTTGATGACTTCAGTTCACCACTAAACTTATCAGTCTTATATAAAAGCACCAAATATCTTGTTCCGTCTTCCTGTATCCAGTCTTTAAAACCGCAGGCTATAGGATTTTCAATATTAAGTCCCGTCTCCTCTTTCATCTCCCTGATAACGGACTCAAGCAGTGACTCATCTTCTTCTACATGACCTCCCGGAAATACCAAACCACCGGTTCCTGTTTTTTCCTGAACCAAAACCTTGCTTCCGTCGCAGATTAAGCACATATTTGTTAACTCTATCTCTGTTTTTCTACTCGATTTTTCAATTCCCATATATACCTCTCTTTTAAGCTATTCTAATATCTTGCATATACACAGTCAATTAAAATCGGTATATATCTGGGTTTATGCACTTATTTGTGTATTATTTTCTACTATTATGATCTCATCCATAGAAACCTGAAATACCGCTGACAGTACTATCAAATTATCTATAGTCGGCATTGCAGCTCCATGTTGCCATTTGTAAATCGCCTGCGGAGTGGCAAAACCGAATATATCCTGCAATTCTCTCACACTTAGTCCTGAATCTTCTCTAAGTCTTACAATATTTTTTCCTGTAGCTACCAAGTCTATGGTAGGAAAAATAAACATAACTCTTCCTTTCCGCTTCCGGATAGGAAAGAGTTACTCTTTTCTATTCAGAAGCCTTAAAATTATAAATTGGTTTCATTACCTCGATGATATCTACAGAGTCTTTTATAACATCTATGATATCCTCAAGTCTTTTATATGCCATTGGAGCCTCGTCCAATGTATTTTCATTTATAGAAGTGGAATAGATTCCCTTCATTGTCTCTTTGTACTCATCTAAACTTAAATTATTCTTTGCGGCAGTTCTTGACATAAGTCTTCCGGCTCCATGAGGTGCTGAATAATTCCA
>CAKAQP010000210.1 GCA_916720285.1 uncultured Lachnoanaerobaculum sp.
GCATTAACACCTTTATTCATACAGTCTTTTATAAGCTTTACGGCCATCTTCATTGCCTTAGCCTGATCGGATTGATTTCTCCAATCTCCACCATTTGATATTACGATTTCATCTGAATTTACTCTTACACCGAAATCATGATTTTCCTGTATTAATCTACTATACAAAGTTGACTTTCCTGCACCGTTTACTCCGGCAAATATCGTATATGTTGGCATAATTTTAATCCTCTACTTTTTTTATTTCTTGCGTTTCAGATAATCAAAAACTATTTCTTTTTTCCATCTATTATTGGATAAACTCTCTTCCATAACCATTGGGGAATCTGCTTCCATTGCAGCACACATAGCCTGTGATACTCCTTCATATATCAGCTTTGTACCCCTATCATCATGTATATAATTTACGGCTCTTTCTTTTCGTATTCCAAATCTCTCAGCTTCTGCACAGGCATCTATATTTGCTCCTATGAAGATAAATTCCCAGCCATACTCTTTCTGCTCTTTTTCAATCATCTTCTTAACCTGCTTGTAGTTATAATTTATGCTTGCATTTTCCATTCCGTCTGTTGTGATAACAAATATGGTCTTATCAGGTCTGTCTTCTTCTCTTGCGTATTTATGAATATTGATTATATGTTTGATTGCACCACCTACCGCATCCAAAAGTGCTGTAGATCCTCTTACAAAATACTCTTTATTTGTTATCTTATCCACTTTCTCAATCGGTACTCTGTCATGAATAACCTCGCTTCTGTCATCAAACAATACTGTTGATACATATGCTCTTTCTCCTGTCTGTTTTTGCTTTTCAATCATCGAATTGAATCCTCCGATTGTATCGGCCTCAAGACCGCTCATTGATCCGCTTCTGTCCAAAATATAAACTATTTCTGTTAATGTCTTTTTCATAAGGTTTCTCCTTTAAAATTGTTTTGTAAGCTTATGATACATTAACTGAAGCAAAAAAAGGTCAACCCGAAGGCGACCTTCTATATTTAACTTGAAAGTGGTTCCAATCCAAAATCAAACAGTACGATATCTATTTTTATTACATTGTAATCTTTATTTTTTATAAAGTATTCCACCACCTTGTCGGTCTGAGAAATAGGTGAAAGTGCATATCCTGCAATTCTTAAAAAATCAACCGTTTCATCGATGTTTAATTTAAGTCCGACTGCAAGTGCCAGTACTTTCTCCTTTGAAGGCTTTACCTTTCCCTTTAAAAGCTTTGAAAAATACTGCTTTGAGATATTTGAAGTTGCGTAAACCTCGGAGTTTTTCAATCCCTTCTTGTTTATAAGCTGCTGTAAATGTTTTTCAAAAGATTCAGTATATATCTTCTTTAACGCATCCTCCAGTGATTCAGAAACACCCCGGGGCTTCCTCTTTCTCAAGAAATCCGGTATGTTTAAAGAAGAATGACCATACTCAGGTTGAGTTTCACCCACTTCCGGTTCTCTTAAATTCAGGTTCTGATATGGTAGCTCTTTGTAACCAAGATATTCTTCTTCATCGTAATAATCATCTTCATATGCGTTGTAATCTTCATCTATAGGCAGATATTCTGTAGCATTGGCCGCCGCTACATAATCATCATCTATAAACTCTGTAACTTTATCCACCAGAGTGCCGGAAACCCGTACCGCATCACTTCCGAAAACCACAAGAAATATTTCTATCTCATATTCTTTTAAAAATTCCGTGAAGGCTTCTACAGCTATAGCTACACCGATTTCTTCCGGAAATCGGTATGTACCTGTTGCAAGCAAAGGAAATGCTATAGATTTGCAATTATTTTCAACTGCCATATGCAACGCTTTATCATAGCACTGCCTAAGTATGGCGAGTTCATTACTTCTTCCGTCCTTCCAAACCGGACCGCTTACATGAATAATGTATTTGGCATCAAGATTGAATGCTGGTGTAATACCCACATCTCCGGGATATAAAATTCCAAGCTTTCTTCTTTCCTCTAAGAGCTCTTCGCTTCCTGCCGCATGATATATGGCGGTCTCAACTCCACGTCCGATAAAACCGTAAGGATTTACTGTATTAACAATGGCATCCGCTTTTACCTTAGTTATATCATTTCTTATAATCTTAAAAGGCACTATACTACCTCTTTACTTTTCATGAACCAGTTTACCGGTCATATGATCAATACTCATTACATACATTTTCACTCTGCTGCCTGCGCTTTCAATTTCCTTTTCAATGGATTCCGGGCTTGGATAAAATCCTTTAGCGAGTCTTCTCAACTGATCATATATCTTTTCCTTATCATTCAATTCCTCTACACGCCCCAGGCATACAACGCTTTTGAATGTATTTGCCCAGTCTCCCTCTTCTACATGCCCCTCATCTGTAGTTGTAAAACATACCTTGTTATCTTTTTCCAAAAGATCTACCTTAAGCCCCTGCAATGCACCGTGAAAATATATTCTACCGTCGGTTTCATCAAAATATTGGTTTATCGTAACGGCATAAGGATATCCGTTCTCACCGTTCATAGCTATAACCCCTCTTGGTGCACTCTTAAGTATTTCAACACACTCCTCTTTTGACAGCTGCTGTTTGAATCTTCTCATTGCTCTAAATTCCATCTTATCTCCTTCGATTTAAAAATTATAGTAACTCTTCAACCTTTATTTGTACTAACAGTTCTTCTATAAGTTCTTTTTTGCCTACTCCTGCAGAAAATGACGTTGCGCCGCCTGCCGCTGATGCATACTGTAAACTGAGTTTAAAGTCTTTAGTTTCATCATACTTTGCTACAAACATTGCAAGCATACTGTCACCTGCCGCTATGGTTGAAACCACCTTACCCTTTGCGATATTTGCACCAAGAACCTCACCTGTAGATGTGAAAAGTATTGCACCTTTACTTCCTCTTGAAACCAGTACATTTTGTGTACCCATTTCTTGAAGCTTTCTTGCATACTTTTTTATATCTTCAATGGAATTCAGCTTGGCTCCAAACATTTCTCCCAGTTCAAATTCATTAGGCTTAACGATAAAAGGCTTGCATTTTAAAGTATTAATGACCATATCCTTATTGCTGTCAACAACCAGCTTTGCACCCTTTTGCCTTACCTTCTCGGCTATTTTTACAAAATCATCACTTTCCATACCCGGTATAATATTGCCTGATAAAAAAACCGTATCCTCACTGTTTAATCCTTCAAGCGTATCAAAAAACTCTTTTATATTTTCTGCACTTACCTTACTGCTTTGAGAGTTGATTTCAGTCTCGGTATCTGTAGTCAATTTTATATTGATTCTTGTAAATCCCTTTGTCTCAACAAAATCAGATTCTATTCCCTGCTTTTTTAATTCATCTTGTATAAAATATCCTGTAAAACCCGCTATAAAACCCAATGCCTTACTTTCTTTCCCGATATTTTTAAGTAAAAGAGAAATGTTTATTCCCTTTCCTCCTACAACGTAATCGGACTCACCGGTTCTGTTTAGCTTGCCAAGTTCAAAGTTTTCAACCTTTGTAAGCATATCTATAGCCGGATTTAATGTAATCGTATAGTACATCCACTATCTCCTTAAATATATGCAAATACTTATATCATCCCTTTTTCCCTTATTTTCTCAAGCCATAAAGGAAACTCTTCCAATAACCTGGCATAGAGTTCTTCATTTGATACCTTTTTAAAATCATCCAATGCAAAAAATCCTGCATTATCCACATATCTTCCGGTCATGGTATCCAGCTTTTCAAGTATACCGTAATTCTTTCCGCCAACACCCACAAACTGCCAAAAAATCGGCAAATGTGAGGCCTCTGTAATGATATTTTGTATTTCCCTTTTTTGGTTTACTCCTCCGTCTGTAATAAAAAGTACATATGCAGGTATCTTGGTATCCTTATATTCATCCACTACCATTCTCATTACAATAGGCTCATTATTTCTTCCTCCAAGATTCAACATCAGATGTTTCCAATCTTCAGGGACGGCCGTCGTGTAGTTTTTTAAATTCACGCTGTT
>CAKAQP010000211.1 GCA_916720285.1 uncultured Lachnoanaerobaculum sp.
TTTTATATTTGGTGGAAGACAGGCAATAGATGGAGATACAGCTCAAGTAGGGCCACAGACAGCAGAAAAACTTGGAATTCCACAGATAACATATGTGCAGGATATTGTATTAAATGACGATAATACTGTAACGGTACAAAGACAGCTGGAAGATGGATATGAAGTAATAAAGGTAAAGTCACCGGCTATGTTAACTGCTGTTAAAGAATTAAACAGTCCAAGATATATGAGTGTTGATAGAATATTTGAAGCTATGAAGATGGATATAACACGTTGGAATATTGACGATTTGGATGTATCACCAACAGATGTAGGTCTTAAGGCTTCTCCTACAAGAGTATATAAATCCTTTACTCCACCGGCTAAGGGAAATTCTGTTATGCTTGAAGGAAGCGTAAAAGATATGGTTGAACAATTGGCTGTCAAGTTTAAACATCATCACATTATCTGATAGGAGGAAAGCATGGATAACAGAGATATAAAATCATTTAAAGGAGTGTGGGTATTTGCCGAACAGCGTCAGGGAGTACTTACACCTGTAGTTATTGAACTTTTGGGAGAAGGAAAGAAACTTGCAAGTAAGATTGGCGTTGAACTATGTGCATTTCTTGCAGGAGATAATGTTGATGATTTGATACCTGAGCTTATACAGCACGGTGCTGATAAGGTATATTATGTGAATAACAAGTTATTACATAATTATACTACAGACGGGTATGCAAAGGTGTTGGAAAAGGCAGTAGAAGAGTATAAGCCTGAGATAATTCTTATTGGAGCCACCCATATAGGTAGAGATTTGGCACCAAGAATTGCTTCAAAACTCAACACGGGACTTACTGCAGATTGTACAAAGCTTGAAATAGATGAAGAAGATGGAAAGCTTTTGCAGACAAGACCTGCATTTGGTGGTAATTTGATGGCGACTATTATCTGTCCTGAAACAAGACCTCAAATGTGTACAGTCCGTCCGGGAGTCATGGATAAGGCTATAAAAGATACATCAAAAACAGGAGATATCATTGACGTAAAGGTTGATTTATCCGAGGATGATATAAGAACAGAAGTATTAGATATAATAAAAATAAAAAAGGATATGATTCCTTTAACTGATGCGGATATTATAGTGTCAGGTGGAATGGGAATCAAAAATGCGGACGGTTTCAAACTATTAAAGGAACTTGCAGATATTTTAGGAGGCACTATTGGTGCTTCAAGAGCTACAGTTGACGCCGGATGGATTGACAGATCAAGACAAGTTGGGCAAACAGGAACAACTGTACGTCCAAAAGTGTATATTGCATGCGGTATTTCAGGTGCTATACAGCATTTGGCCGGTATGCAGGATTCGGGAATTATTGTTGCTATTAATACAAATCCTAATGCACCTATATTTGATGTAGCTGATTATGGTATTGTGGGAGATATATACGAAGTAGTTCCACAATTAATAGAGCTTTTAAAAGATGGTGCTCGTTTAGAAGAATTATTTAATAAAGGTTAAGGAGGAAGTATATGGATAAGAATACTTCTCAAAAATCAGCTTTAGGGGCGATGTTTTCAGTTGCTGCAGTTTGGTTTGGCACACATGTAGGTGGAGGATTTGCAACAGGTAATCAAACTGTACAGTATTTTGTAAAGTATAGATTTACAGCCCTGTTTATGCCGGCATTAGTAATAATACTTTTGGGATGGTGTTATTACAATGGTGCAGTAATGGCTAAGAATCACAAAGCTTTCCGTTATGATGAACTGGCACATCACTTGTATGCTCCATTTTCATCTGCAGGTAAATTGTTTTTTGACATTGCTTTCTTCGTATTGGTTGTAGTAGGTGCCGGTATTGCAATTGCAGGTGGAGGAAAGTTGTTTGCAAGTCTTTGGGGATTGAACTTTTACATCGGTTGTATAATAACAGGAGCTATATTCTTTGTTCTGACTATATTTGGAGCAGGGCTTGTTAGAAAGGCATCTACCATTATAACAATTATGATTTTGGTTTGCCTTATTGCACTATTGATCCCGGGATTATCACTTGGACAGGCAGGCATAAGTGAAGTTGCTGCAACAAAGCATGTAGAAGGATCATTAGGAACTGCAATATGGAACGGATTGTTGTATGCCGGATTCCAAAGCTTGGTAGTTGCATCTATCATCAGTACATCTCAGCTTCTTGATACAACAAAAAAATGCATGGGATTTGCTATAATCGGAACTGTTATAAATGGTCTTATGACAGCACTCTGTGCAATAATGATATTAGGAAATATGAATGCGCTCACACAACTTGAAGATGGTATGAGTCTTCCGATTTTCAATATAGCTAAATTTATAAATGCACCAATTTTGTTATATGCATATTCAGTTATATTGTTCTGCGCCTTTGTATCAACAGGTGTAGGAGTAGTCTTTGGCCTTGTAACAAGATTTGAGAAAGTTGGATTTAAATCATTAAATATCGAGCAAAGAAGAATAATTATATCACTCATTTCAATTGTAATAGCTACATTGTTATCATTTGCAGGACTTACAAAGCTTATAGCTGTAGGTTATGGATGGATTGGTAGAGTTTGTGTATTTTTGCTTGTAATTCCTTTGGCAGTTGTGGCTCCTATAAAGAACGCAAAGTTTAAAAAGGAACACCCTGAAGTGGAATAAAATTTATAACTTAGGTTTATTATATAAGAGATATGGTAAACCTAAGTTTTTTTATAATTAAAAGTTATTCAGATATGAATAGTAAAATTTATCTTATTACTTTTGATAAGGTTGTGGTTATAAATTGTATGATGTTGAATAAATAATGTAAAACAAATATAATTAAGAATATAAAAATATATAGGAGAAATGACAATATATGAGTGACAATCAAAAATTATCTTCACTGACTACGGAGCAAACAGAATTTAAGCGTGAAATCGGTGTGTTTGGTGGAATAAGCATTATTGGTGGCATCATGATTGGCTCAGGTATATTTTATCTTGGGTCATATGTATTACAAAGAACGGGAATGAATAGTGGATTAGCATTGATTTGTTGGATACTTGCAGGTATTGTATCTTTAGTAGCAGGACTATGCTATGCGGAGCTTGGAACTGCAATGCCAAAAGCCGGTGGAAGAGTAATATATCTTAATGAGGCTTTTCATCCTGTAGTCGGATTTATGGCAGGTTTTACCGATTGGTTACTTGGCGGACCGGGTTCTATTGCTGCAGTTGCTATTGCTCTTATGAATGTTGCAAAATCTTTCTTTCATATTAGTGATTTCGGTATAAAGGTTGCAGCCATTATACTTATTGTTGGCGCTACCATCTATAATTTAGTTGGTGTTAAGGTGGCCTCTGCCGTACAAAGTCTTTCAATGGTGGCAAAACTTGTGCCTATTGCAATGGTTATGTTTGTTGCATTATTTGTTGGAAAAGTAAGTCCGGATCTTTCGCTTGGATCGGCAAGTACTTATGCAATAGAACATAATACAAATGTTATATCAATGTTAGCTATTGCAATTGTAGCTGCACTTTGGGCATATGAGGGGTGGAGTAATCTAAATACTGTTGCTGAAGAGATAAAAAATCCCAAAAAAAATTTACCATTGGCGATCATTATAGGGATAGGTGGAGTGACTGTTTTATATGCATTATTTAATTTTGCAATTATGAAAGTATTGCCACATGAAAAGATTGTAGAAATGATAAATAATGATGATTTGTATCTTGGAACAGCAGTTGCAAAAACAGTTTTAGGAAATGCAGGTGGAATAATTGTTTCAATAGGAATGATATTCGCCATGTTTGGTACCATGAATGGAATGGTTCTTGCACAACCTAGAATGTATTATGCAATGGCAGAAGAAGGGCATTTTTTCAAGAGTTTTAAAAAACTTCATCCAAAGTATAAAGTCCCAACTGTACCAATTATTGTTCAATGTATTTTCTCTGTAGTATTAGTATTACTTAGAAATTTGGATCAGTTGACAAATCTTGTGGTA
>CAKAQP010000212.1 GCA_916720285.1 uncultured Lachnoanaerobaculum sp.
TGTAGCACTTGGAGCCTTGAAATGATTTTGTAATGCTGAAAGCAGCGCCAGTACAAAGAACGCACCCGGTGCAAGTACAAATATTGAAATTCTGTATCCGTCAGGGATAATCACTATACCGTTCGGGAATGATGCCGCAGATAAAAATCCTTTTAAGAAAGTACCTCCGCCTATAAGCTCTCTCACGATTCCTATACATGAGAGTGAAAGTGTGAATCCCAGACCCATTCCAAGTCCGTCAAAGAATGAAGGGAGTGCAGGGTTCTTTGAAGCATAACTTTCCGCTCTACCAAGAATAATACAGTTAACAACTATAAGCGGTATATAAATACCGAGTGATTTATAAAGTTCAGGTGTATAACCCTGCATCAAAAGCTGTACCACAGTAACCAAAGATGCAACGATAACTATAAACGCAGGGATTCTCACTCTGTCAGGTATTATATTTCTCATTGCAGAAATAATTAAATTTGAAAACATCAAAACGGCTGTTGTAGAAAGACCCATACCAATAGCATTTACTACAGATGTTGTAACCGCAAGTGTAGGACACATACCTAACATCAGAACAAAGGTAGGATTTTCTTTGAATATACCGTTATATAAACGCTCTAAACTCTTGTTCATATTTCCTCCTTATTCCAATATTGAATTAAAGTAAAGTGCCGCATTGACAGCATTGGTAACAGCTGTACTTGTGATAGTAGATCCGCTTATAGCCGATATCTCATCATCTGCACTTGCAGCACCCTTTACAAGCTTGAATTCTTTTGTATTTTTATTTGCATACTGACCGTAGAATGACTTTTCCGCCGCTCTCATACCAAGACCCGGTGTCTCTTCCAGTGTGAGGAATGTTATTCCGACCACAGTACCGTCAGACTTTATACCTACAGATATTTGTACTGTACCGTTATATCCGTCTTTTGATGTTGATGTTATAACTCTGCCTATATTGTTTCCGGACTCATCCTTTGCGGTAACAACCTCATCAATATTTGAATGTCCGAAGCCCTTACCTGCTATTTCATCTGTAGTCTCCGCAATCTTTGCCGTATCGGTCTCATTTTCTTCAAAGTCTTTAGCTTCCGGGAAAACAACGGCATAAGCCTCATTCTTTGCCGCTTTTGCCGCAGCCGCTATAGGAGCCTTAGTTATATCATAAACAAATCCCAGTACAAGGCCCGAAATAAGGGTTATAGCAAATAAAATAATCGCATCTTTTACAAATCCTGATTGTTTTTTCATGCCTTCTTTGCCTCCCTTCCAAATGCCTTCGGCAATGTTGCCTTCTCAAGTAATGGAGCTACCACATTACCTATGATGATAGCGTAGGAAACTCCCTCCGCATTGCCGCCGAATAATCTGAATAAACCTGTAAGTATACCGATAAATATCGCAAAATACACCTGTCCCATTTTTGTAACAGGACTGCTTACATAATCTGTTGCCATAAAGAATGCACCGAATATAAGACCGCCACTTAGCACATGATATAAAACAGTTGTAGGATTGTGATCACCGAATAAGAATACAAATACAGCCACTGTAGCAATATATATAACCGGTATTCTAAGAGAAATAACCTTTCTTACAACAAGATAAATTGCACCGATAAGTAAAGCAATAGTTGAAACCTCTCCTATTGTTCCCGGTATTCTACCAAGGAAAATATTTACAAGATCATACTGCTCAAGTGCATCCGTAATTCCCTTTGCCTTTAAGAAAGCAAGAGGTGTAGGTGTAGATGATGAATCATAGTTCATAGCCACAGAGCTGAAGTTTGTCATACTTCCGGCAAATGATATAAGCATAAAGCATCTTGCAGCCAATGCCGGATTCATAAAGTTTTGTCCAAGTCCGCCGTAAAGCTGTTTTACAACAATTATTGCAAATACACCACCGAGTATAGGCATCCAAACAGGAATCTGTGGCGGCATATTAAGAGCCAATATAAGTCCGGTAACCACAGCGGAAAAATCTCCGATAGTTACAGGCTTATTCATTACTTTTTCGTATAAATATTCAGCAAGTACACATGCAAGAACTGTACATATAACCACGATAAGCGCAGATAAACCGAACTGAAAGCAACCGAATGCCAAAGTAGGTATCATTGCAATACAAACATCCTTCATGATATTTGCTGTGGATGAATTATCCCTTACATGAGGAGATGATGAAACATTAAATTTGCCTGCCATTATTTCCCCTCCTTCTTTGCCGCTTCAGCTCTTCTCTTTGCTGCAACAGCCTGACGCATATATTTAAATCCTTGAGTAAGTGGTCTCTTTGCAGGACATACATAAGCACATGAGCCACATTCAACACATTCCATACCGTTTAACTTCTCAAATCCTTCAGTATCGTCATTTAACGCCTTATCCATCATAAGAACAGGCACAAGATAGCTTGGACACACATCAATGCATCTTCCGCATTTGATACATGGTGTTTCAGGATTTTCCTCAACTTCATCTTCCACAAAAGTTGTAATTGAAGATGATGACTTTGTAACAGGAATATCAAGAGTAAACAAAGCCTGTCCCATCATAGGACCACCTGAAAGCACCTTTTTAGGCTCGGTCTTGAAACCTCCTGCCGCTTCTATAAGTTCCTGATAATTGGTTCCTGTTCTTACTTTGAAATTTTGCGGAGTTGTAACGGCATCACCTGTTATAGTTACAATCCTTCTGATTAGAGGTGTAGACTCGGCTACCGCATTATATATCGAAATGACCGTATCCGTATTGTCGACAATACAGCCTACATCTGCAGGCAAAAGACTTGAGTTTAGCTTTCTTCCTGTACAAGCAAAAATCAGTGAACGCTCACCACCCTGCGGATACTTTGTATACAGCTCCACAACCTCTATTTTTGATTCGTTTTGTACAAGTTTTTTAATTTTTGCAATAGCTTCAGGTTTATTATTTTCAATACCTATAATACCTTTTGCATTCGGAAAAAGTTGAAGTATTATCTTAAGACCTTCCACAAGTTTTTCAGGTTCTTCCATCATAAGTCTGTAATCACTTGTAAGGTACGGCTCACATTCCGCACCGTTTACAATTATGTAATCAATCTCATTTTCGTTCTTTGGTGAAAGCTTCACATGTGTCGGGAATGCAGCTCCTCCGAGTCCGACAATACCCGCCTCTTTCACTATTTTTCTGATTTCATCTTTAGAAAGTTTTGTATAATCTCTTTTTTCTCCAAAACCTTCCACGGCACGATATTCCTTATCATTCTCAATGATAATTGAATTCACCATTGAACCGTTTGCCACTCTTCTGGGTTCGATCTTTTTCACTTTTCCGGACACCGAGCTTACCACATTGGCTGATATGAATCCCCCCGCCTCTGCGATGATTTGTCCGACCAGCACTTCATCTCCGACAGCCACCAAGGGTTTTGCAGGTGCACCGATATGTTGGCTTAGTGGGAACACCATTTCAACACCGCTTGGTTGTAGTACCGTTATCGGATGTTCCATTGAGAGTTCCTTGCCCTCATATGGATGTACACCACCAATAAATGTAGCTAATCCCATATTTTTCTCCTCTTCTATCCGGGTAAACAAATGTAAGAAATCAGGCAGTAATTTGTGTAAAGTAAGTCAAATTAATTGTCAATTTTCAGATTATTTTAAAGCGATATATAATCTCCTGACGCACAAATAAACCAAGAAACTAAAGCAATTCTTAGTCTTTCGGTATACTGCCGTTTGAAGCATTTTTCCACCCTCATTTTCTTTTATTATACCATATTTGTACAAAGTTACAGACGATTTTCAAGAATTTATATTGTATTTTTTTGTATACATTCTTTTATGATTCAGAAAGCAAGTATTTTTTACAAATATTTATTAATAAAATTCTCTCTATCTCTGTATTAATATGTTACTTCCAGTCTATAATTTTATACAGAAAAATTCAATCTAAATAAAAATAATATAGCAAAAATATTTTTTTGCCAAATAAAAA
>CAKAQP010000213.1 GCA_916720285.1 uncultured Lachnoanaerobaculum sp.
TAAAGCCCTTTTTACATTTCTTTCCCGCAAGGATACATCTCTTTACTTCATCCTCTATATTTTCCTGTGTTCCATTGCAGATCGTATAAACCGGTGCTACATTCCCTGCAATCATCTTTGAATCTGCAAAAAACTCACAAGTTTCATCTATATCCATCTCATTGTCCACACTAAAGAGGCCTATATCCAGATTTTTTATATGTTCCCACACCTTTTTTGTATTCCCGCAAACGTGATAGCTTGGCGCTCTGCCTGATTTTTCCTTGATATAAGAACTGATTTCCAAAGTATATGGATATGCAAAATCCCTATATATTTTGGGACTTATCATAGTGCATGAGGCTATAGGGTCTGCCATTGAAAAACCTATATCAAGTACATTGAAAATATCTACGACCTTTTTTACATTATCTGTTATATATCTCAAAAATTCATGTACCTTATCGGGTGATTTTATCATAGCTTTTAAAAGTTTATCTGTTCCCAGTACAAATCCTGCTAATGTTATAGGCCCTGATATCGAAGCTCCTACCCCACAAAATCCGTCAGCAACTTCTCTAAGCCTTGCAGTTGCATTATAATACATCTTCAAACTTCCGCTATCAAGTGTAATATTCTTTAGCTTATATAACTCATCAATACTGTTTATGGGATGACTCTCAACATATATCAGTCCCTGCTCAGGGTAATGCGGCACTACTCCCATTGCCTCTGCAATGCCGTAGGCATTTGGACCCACGCCCATACCGTCCAAACCGAATCGGTTCATAGACACTATATCTCCCATTACAAGGCTGTCCTCATTTCTCCAATACTCTTTGGTATTTTTTCCAATAAGCCTTGCCTTTATCTCACCCAAAAAAGGATCCATCATTATTCTGTCATAATCTCTTTTTTCAGCTATTGCTTTTGCCCTTTCCAAAGGTGTCATCTTATCATTAGGATGAATCTTAAGTTCCATATATTTTCTCCTGTTATCAATCAAATCTCAAAGCCTTTGCAAATATTTTTTCATAGTCTTCCAGCTTTGAAAGCTCAAAATACTCAGTCTCCACAGATATTTCAGTCATATACTCTATGGCATTTTTATCAAGAAGAGCCATATACGCTCCGGTCAAAGAGGTATTTCCAAGGTATTCCACCTTTCCCTCAAATTTCCTTGGCATAAGTCCCACCCCAAAGAAAGAGTCCATACTTATATACTTACCAAACTGCCCGGCTATACATACTCTTGTTATATCAACGGTTTCAATGCCGGCTTTTTTTATAAGTGCTCTTATACCTGAGAGTATAGCTCCCTTGGCAAGCTGTACCTGCCTTATATCCTTTGCTGTAAAATACAGATTGTCATTTATTTTTATAAAAGGCTTACCAAAATCGTCCGCTTTAATAAAGCTCTGATTACTATCAAGACATTTTTTATCTATAGCTCCCATTTTATTTATAAATCCTGCCTTTAAAAGCTCTCTCACCATAGAGAGTACACCGCTGCCGCATATTCCTGTCGGCTCTGTATTTCCAATAGTATTATAAGAAATACCGGCTTCATCAATGTGAAAATCATCTATAGCACCGATTCCGGCTCTTATGCCGCATGAAATATTCATGCCTTCAAGAGCCGGTCCTATAGCACAGGAAGTTGCCAGAAGTTTTTTATCTGTTTTTAGAAGCATTTCTCCATTTGTTCCGATATCTATAAAAAGTATATTTTCAGCTTTATTATCATCACAAATACCGCTTGCATATACTCCGGATACTATATCTGAACCCAGAAATCCTGATATATGCGGTAATGTTATAAGCGTAGCACCAAGGTCTATTCCTATATCTTTTGCAGATACTTTCTTTACTTCCTTGAATTTTGGCAAAAAAGGAAATCTGCCCAAACTCTCCACACTCTCTCCAAGTAGAATATGACACATTGTGGTATTTGCAGAAACTACAAGCTCTGCTATATCCTCTCTCTTTATCTTGCTTTCATCAAGTAATTTATTTATAAGTGTGTTCAAAGTATCCACTATACTTTTTTTCAAAATAGAAAGTCCTTCTGTGTTTTCCAAGGTAAATGCAATTCTACTCATTACATCAAAGCCGAATTTCACCTGTGCGTTCACATCGGCAACTTTTAAAATAATCCCTGCATTCTTTAGATCTATAAGCTCCATAGCTACTGTAGTGGTTCCTATATCTATAGCAATACCGTACTTATCTCGTATATTTGTATGATTGATTTTAGGTGTAAAACTATCGGTAAGTACTATATTTTCAGGCTTTTCAGTATGCCCAATCCCTTTTAATATAAGCTCTTTATCAACTTCATCTACAGAATGCATACAGGCAAGTCTATATCCTGCTTTTATATTTTCTTCACCTAAGAGTTTTCTCTCACTCTCCAAAGCGTCTGTATTTTCAAGCTTTATCCTGCATTTTCCGCATACACCAAGACCATTGCATGCGGCATCTATATGGATATTTTTTTCTCTTAAAAACTCCAATACCTTCATATTTAATCCAATCTGACAGCTTTGATCTTATCGATCTTGCCACGAAAATGTATACATCTAAAGGCCGTTATACTCTCTTTATGATTTGCTAATAAAGCCTCTACTAAAGAGTTGTAACTGCCCTCAAGCTTTATCTCTTTAAACTTGATATTTTCATCTGATTTTAATAAAACACTCAGTCTAGGGCATAGATGAAGTATACTAGCATTTTTCTCACATAATGATTTTATCTTATATATAAGCTCAATCAAAATAGTATCAATGTATACTTTCGTACCCTTTTTACCCAGAAATTCGACGCTTGACAGCGGATCCGCCAGACTTATTATTTTATATCCCTTTAATACAGCTGTGTCTACTCTTTCAAGCAATTTTTCTTCTATTTCTTTAATCTTCTCATCCATAACTGCTTTGGCTTCATTTGATAATCCGTCATATTTTATTAAGTACTTATATACTGTATTAAGTTCTCCGGCATTATCAAAGATCTGTAATACACCGTCAATCTCATATACATTCTCTTTATATAACTTATTATAAACATCATCTGTCGGATATTTATCATTATTTTGACAAAATAACATATCTCTCATTAGCTTAGGCCTGATTACAAAGCTTTTTTGCTACACTTACGGCTTCTATAGCATTATCCGAATATGCATCCGCTCCTATCTGCATTGCAAAATTATGGGTGATCGGACCTCCTCCCACCATAACTTTTACATTGTCACGATATCCGCTTTCTACAAGTCCCTCTATAACCCTTTGCATTCCATACATTGTTGTCGACATCAAGGAAGACATACATACAAGCCCTGCATGATGTTTAATTGCTGCCTTTACAAAATCTTTTACAGGAACATCTCTTCCAAGATCTATCATCTCAAAGCCGGCGGTTTCAAGCATTATCTTTACAAGATTCTTACCAATGTCATGTGTATCGCCTTCTATTACACCGATTACGGCCTTTATCTTCTTATCAACATTTCCTTCTATTCTGTCCTTTAATACATTGATGCCTGCATACATCGCATCGGCACAAAGTAATAATTCCGCTATATAATATTCTTCTTCATCATAAAGCTTGCCGGCTTCCTCCATTCCCACAGTCAATCCGTCAAGTATACCCTCTTTTGCCGGATAACCCGCCTCAAGATATTCCTTTGCAATATCAACAATCGCCTCATCTTCCATATCTCTTACATAATCAGCCATCAGCCTCAACATATCTTTTTTACTTCTCATACTATATTCACTTAAATCCTCACAAATCTTCTCTTCAATGCTTACTATATTAATACAAAAACATATGAAGCTATTATATATCTTTTGAATAAAAAGTATACTTTTATCGTTTTTTTGAATATATATAGATGTTTATATATATTTTTGATATAATTCTTAG
>CAKAQP010000214.1 GCA_916720285.1 uncultured Lachnoanaerobaculum sp.
ACATCAAAAGAGACACCTCATGAGGTGTATAAAATTCTCCTGCCTTTTTTCCTGCATTTGCTGCAAAGTTGGAGATCAAGTATTCATATATAAATCCCAAAACATCATAGTCATGCTTATCATGCATTGGAATTTCATTTATAAGTTGAATCAGATCGCTTACTGCCTTTGTCTGTGACTTTGTATCTGCACCAAGCTTTGAAAGTCCTGTTTCAAGAGTTGTAAATACTCCCTCAAACAGTTTTTTATGTGACGGAGATATATTTCTGCTAAATGATGACAGTCCGGTTCGAACATTGTCAACCGAAAAATCAGATCCCATATTTATCCAAGTTGAAAACAAGTCCTTATATGCTATAAAGTATCCCAAATCCTGCTTTAGACTTGACATACTTGAGTAACTGTCATCCGCCTCTTCATTTACATATTCCTTGATATTATCCGCATCATATCCTCTATTATACAGGTCCTGCTCTTCTTTGTCTGAAAGATACTTATAAAAGATAAAGCCCAATATATAATCCTTATATTCATTGGCTTCAATCTTTGATCTCATTTGATTTGCAGACTCCCAAATCTTTGCCGCAAGCTGTTGTTTATTCATTTTACTTCCCCATTATCCCTTCATATGCACTATAACTTTAACTAAGTAAAAGTCCTAAAATATATTATATATTATTTCTTCTAAATAGATAGTCATTTTAAGGCAAATGCTGATAATATTTTGATCGTTTGAAAGGGTTTATAGTGGCTCAGCTGTCAAGACAAAAAATTTAGATTTTTATAATGATATAAAACCAAATAACTATTTCCAACTGATATCAAGTTTATTCTTCTCTCTTACCCTAGACATAATACTCCATATCCCCACTGTTACAAATATACATAATGGCTGATACAGGATTTTTCCCTTCTTCCCAAAGCCATCCTGAGTAAGTAGTTGAATTTCCAAAGTAGCCTTCTGTAATAATCTCAAACTCAGAATTTTTATGAACATCCATAAATTCCTCTAAAGAAATAGCATCTCCGATAAAATGACCTTTACCTAATGTTTTATTAAAAATCAACACACTGCAAAGCCTTAAATCACAATCTTTAAAACAGACTTCACCCTTGTGTTCTACTTCTTCATTGTTTATATATTGGTATAATGAATCAACCTTTAGAGTAAGCATTTTATTATGGAATTTAAGTTCCTTTACTCTGCTGCCGTTTAGGCTGAAAATGATATTAGCGTGTCTGTCATATATAAATTTATTTATATTTTTGTCCATGGTTTACTCCTGAATGAATCTATAGCAGCAGAATTTTTTAACTCTACTGTCTACTTATCTTGAATCTGCAATTTATTATAATTATTATACATTATTCTATTATATATTGGTGTCCGATTTTAAATCTGATGCAAGTTTTTCAATCTTATTTGCTACAAATATATAATATATTCTTTTCATACATATGCTCTTAACTATTGAATTGTTTTCAACATTGCTTCCATTTGTTATAATATGAGCTGGAAAGTGAAATTATCTTATAAAAAGAAGGGAAATAATAATGGAAATGAATTTAAACCCTGAAGAAATACAGAAAATAAATAATCTATGGAAAACCTCACGCTTCCAGCGTAGTTGGAGAGCCGTACAAAATATAGTCAATTGTAAAGATAATGTTACGAAATATTTTGTTAGAAATATTATTCTGATATTTATAAGCATTATTGTCGGCATAGGCTTTTTCTTTTTAGAAGAGCAAGGCATCCTTCCGGACAGTGTTTTGATAGATAAGCTTATAAAGTTTATCGCAAGACTGATTCTATTTCTTATAGCACTACAAATCATAAGTGTTCTGGTTTACAGTTTTATAGGCCCCGGTTGGGAAGAAAAGCAAAGGAGCAAACTGCGCGTACTTTACGAGAGTGAAATTCTTGAACCGATACTGCAAGCACTTTATCCTTTGTCCAAAATTGATACGGAACATGATATTTCGCCAAGTAATGTAGAAGAAGTAGTTCCTGCCGTAAAATACTATATTCAATCAGGAATACTTAAGCTTAACAATGAAAAGGATATTGAAATAGTGGATTTATATGCATACACTGTTTCAAAAGGATTGGCCACCGGAAAGGATGAGATAAAGCACCTCCATGAAATTACGGGCTTTATCGGACAAGTTTACTCTATAAAGAATACACACTCTTTAAAAGGGAATTTGCGAATTGTTCCGACAAAGCATTTCCTTAATATCAAGACTCAAGGGGGCTATCTTGGTAATATGTCAGGCGGAAAGAAGATTAATGTAGATGATTTATGGCACAACGAGCACTACAACACCTACTGTACTGACGAACAATCAGCAAGGATGTTCTTAACTCCTGCTGTTATTGACCTGTTTAACAACAGTACTTCGGACTGCGGACTTTCTCTATACAGCACCGAATCTCGCATTTATATTGCAACTTATAATAATAAACGTCTTTTTGCAGCACCGAGAAACAAAGATAGCCTTCATTCATGGAGTATAGAAAAAGCTGCAAGGAATATAAAATATGCCTTATTCTTTGCAGACAAAATAGCTGAGATTATGTAAGCATTAAAATAAATATGAGTTAAAAAATAGTCACAAAATAGGAGTCCGCATTCCTGTTCTGTGACTTTCTCATTGTTTAAAATAACTACTCATTCCGACCTTTTCAGTATGTAGTTTTATAATATTTGCAAACCCGAGATTTATATGCCTATTTCCTGTAAGCTGATATGTCTTCCATTTAAATCTGTAATCTCAGCCTTTTCATCATCAGTAAGGTTATCAATAAAAATACACCATTCATTAGGATATCCACCGACAAATTCCATTTTGGGAATATGAATTTGGCTTGGATTTTTTGCAAATAAACATAATCTGTCATCACCCCAAAATCTTGTGAGTGTTAAGATCTGCTTATTGTATATAACATCTATACCTTTCAATTTTATCTCCGTAAATTCTTTATTTTCATAGCGACTTCCTTGTAGACTTATATTATCTGAACCTTTTCATAATATACTTTAACTTTGGAGTTTCAATAACTTCATAAATCTCAAATCCAAGCTTATCGTAAACTCTCTTTGCACTTTTATTAAAGTCAAACACAGTCAAAGAGATACTTCTGATATTCTCATCTTTAAAGATAAAATCTATAAATTCTTTCAATGCCTCTGTTCCAAGACCGGCTCCGGTTTTTGAAGGATTTAAGACAAATCTACCTATGTGAATGTTATCCTCTTGTATTCGCACTTCTTGTATCATTCCGATAAACTCTTCTTCATTAAAGATAGAAAACTTATTTTCCAACTTTTCTATCTTTTCATAAGTTAAAGGAAACGATACTTCCGTTCCCATCCATTGCTCTTGAAATATCTCTCCTCTTTCATTTGACCACTTGCATAAAAGTAAAATATTATCTTTATCAATACCTTTAGTAAATCCAATGCTCATAGCAATCTCCAAAACATATTATAACTCATATTGCAGCAGTTCTTGCCTCAGCTCTTTTACAATTTCTGTCATCTCTATGATATCATCACCTATCATTTCATATAGATCATATGACTTCGGATTTTTTACAAAATCTTCCAACGCAACTTTTATAGCTGTATATTCTTTTTCTGTTGCGATAACTTGTATACATCTATTTTGAGTATCCTCATTGTTATACAATTCTCCAAGATTTACGTGTCCGTTATTTTTACATTCCAATAAGATGGCTGCGAGATCTGTAACAATATCTATCGCATAATTAAAGTATATTTCCGGTCCAATCGAATTGGTAAACTTGAGATTATCGACTGTTTGCCTAAAATCCATATTCTGCCTATCAAGTCCTATAC
>CAKAQP010000215.1 GCA_916720285.1 uncultured Lachnoanaerobaculum sp.
TCCAAGAATGTCAAAACATTATTTGCATCATATTCCAAAGTATATTTCCATATATTTGCATTCACCTTTCCGACTATAAGCAATCCGGCTTCACCGACTATATAAGTACGTACAGGATAGTCATCCAGATAATACCTTGTAAACTTGGCTACATCCTGTAAAGTGTACTTTGATTTTTTCAAAGATTCAGGCATATTTTCATTCCATACAATATTTCCGTTATCATCCAGTAAAAAAGCAAATTCATTATTCTTTTGTAAATGTGTACTTTCTTCATCACTTAAAACAAATTCACCTGCATTGTATGATAAATTATCCATTATTTCGCTTGCATCCGTATAGTTTATATCCGAGCTTTTGTACATCACAGCCATACAGATTATGATATCTACAAACAATACGGCTATGGCAAAAACAATCACCCATAGTATAAATTGCAATCTTCTCTCTAAAGCTTTTCTCATATCTTCTCCATCTTATATCCCAGACCTCTTACTGTTTTTAGGAAAATCGGTTTTGAAGGATCCTTTTCTATCTTTTCTCTTAAATGACGCATATGTACAATTAAAGAATTTTCAAGTCCGAAACTGCCGTCCGGCCAAAGCTCTTCACAAAGTATATCTGTAGTAACTATCCTTCCTCTATTTCTGTAAAGAATTGAAAATAATGCAAGTTCTTTGGCTGTCAATGTTATGATATTTCCATCCTTTTTTACAATACCTCCCTCTATAGAAACTCTGCTTTCACCTAAAATAATATCTGATGTATTTTCATCAAGTGAATAACATCTTCTAAGTACCGCACCGATACGTAGTAACAATTCTTTTGGAAGGAAGGGTTTTGTTATATAGTCATCCGCTCCCAGTCCAAGACCGTGAAGTCTGTCTTCATCCTCATCTCTTGCCGACAGGAAGATAACAGGAAGTTTTGGAAATATGCCGACTCTTTTTAATTCCTCATAAAAATCAAATCCGTTTCCGTCACCAAGCATTACATCAAGTAAAATAAGATGAATCTGAGTGCTGTCTATTTTCTCTCTTCCTTTCTTTAGATTATCGGCATATTCTATATCAGTATATCCGTCACTTTTTAAAATATCTCCTAAAACCTTTGACAGTTCTGTTTCATCATCTATTATCAGGATTTTACAATCTTTCTTTTCCATATATACTCCTAAATTATTTTGTTTTCTTATTATATCGCATTTAATTAAAGTGGCTATATAAAAATACCTTTCTTAATGTAAACATAATGTGGAGATGATCGGATCAAATTGTTTTTAGAATAAAACAAGAGTTATACTTGTTGTCCGGAGAGACTTATACTATAATATTTCACTATAAATTTGCTCAATTTTTTAGGAGGAAAATCAATGAAAGTATTATTTGTAAACGGCAGCAGTCACAAAAACGGTACTACAATGCAGGCTGTAAAAGAAATGCAAAAAGTATTCGAAGCACAAAATATAGAAACTGAGGTAATTCAGCTTGGAAATAAACCTATACAGGACTGTATTCAATGCGGATACTGCTATACACATGCTAAATGCGTATTTAATGACGATGTAAACGAGTTTATAGAAAAGGCAAAGGAAGCTGACGGTTTTATCTTTACAACACCTGTATACTATGCTCACCCGTCAGGAAGAATACTTTCATTCCTTGATCGAGTGTTCTATGCGGCAGGAGGTATTGAAGAAAATCCTTTTAAGTTTAAGCCGGGAGCATCTGTTGCTGTAGCAAGAAGAGGCGGAACAACAGCATCTTTTGATGTGCTCAATAAATACTTCGGTATTTCTCAGATGCCGATAGCAGGCTCAACCTATTGGAATATCTCACATGGGGCAGTAGCTGAAGATGCCGCTAAAGACCTTGAAGGAATGCAGACAATGAGAAATCTTGCAAAAAACATGATTTGGATGATGAGAAGCTTTGCACTGGCAAAAGAAAACGGTATCCCTTATCCGGATACTAAAAAAGACGCACACACAAACTTCATAAGATAAAACTAAGCGATATGGAATAACCCATATCGTTTTTTAGTTTCAAGTTTAAACTCTTAATGTAATCATAATGTAGAGATAATCTTCAGTTAAGCTTCATTCATTATCATACTCACATATCAACCAAAAGGAGAAAAACAATGACTGATACAATACTTGAAACTAAAAATTTATCTAAAAAGAATCGTGTACATGACTTATCCATGAGTGTGCCGAAATCCTGTGTATACGGATTTCTCGGACCGAACGGAGCGGGAAAAAGTACTACATTAAAAATGATTTTAGGACTTATAAAGAAAGACTCGGGAGAGATAAAGCTCTTCGGTGAAAAAGTTTCAAACAAGAATCTTTTAAATCTGCTTCATCAGACAGGCAGTCTTATAGAAAATCCCGGCGGATACCCTCATTTAACAGGACTTGAAAATATGCAAATCATAGCAAAGTTAAAAGGTGTCAAAGAAGCTGAAATAGAAAAAGCTCTGAAAACAGTAAGACTGTATGAACAAAGAGATAAAAAGCTTGCAGCTTATTCACTCGGTATGAAGCAAAGGCTCGGTATCGCTATGGCACTTCTCGGAGATCCGAAATTACTTATATTGGATGAGCCTACCAACGGTCTTGATCCTGCAGGAATAATGGAGATTAGAAAACTTATAACTTCCCTACCGAAAGAAAGAGAGATGACTGTACTTATCTCAAGCCATCTGCTTAATGAGATAGAACAAATGGCTGACTATGTAGGTATTATAAATCATGGTCAAATGCTCTACCAAGGAAAGTTGTCAAATCTTGAATCATCGGGTCAGAGTTTGGAGCAGATTTTCCTTAAGCTTACCGGAGAAAAGGAGTCATTATGAAACAAATCAGCTTAAATAAGTCAATATCCATTGAATTTAAAAAGAATAAGCTCCTGATTTCCATATCATTATTATTTATTGTAACAGGACTAAACTATTTCTACATCTCATATGGAGATTTACCTAAAGGACAGGAATGGCAAATGATTTTCAGTTCAATTCCGTTTTTGAATACAATGTTAATTTCCATTATGATGTCAGTACTGGCAAGCAGATGTATTGATATAGAAAATAAAGGAAATATGTGGAATACTCTTCCCACACTGGAAAGCAGGAAAAAACTCTTTTCTTCCAAACTTTTATTCGGCCTAATACATATAGCTTTATTTTGTTTTATACAAACAATAATGATTTTGTATTTAGGCATTAAGATGATGATTGGTGGAGGATTTCCAATTTTTGCATTACTTCAGACCGAATTTGCAGAGATTATTTTCGGAATGATTATATTTCAGCTTCAATGTCTGCTGTCCTTAAAATTCAGGAATCAATTTGCAGCACTTTCGATTGCATTCGGAGGAACACTTGCCGGTTTATTTATTGCTTTTGTAAGTAAATCAGCACTTACTCCATGGTCCGTACTGTTTTCTTTAAGTACCGTCTCTATGGATTATGACTCTGCTACAAGAAATATGCTGCTTTCATGGAATGCAATAGATATAAAAGCGATATTTATAAGCTTTTTATATTTCTTTGTTACATATAAGCTTAGTCTGTCTGTGTTTAATAATCCTGAAACAGGTAATTTTAAGATTGCTCATGTAAGCAGGAAAAGCAAAAATGCTCATACCATATTGCCTGCCGAACTTATAAAGATGAAGCGAAACCCTGTATGGATTCCCTTTGCATTGATTCCGTTAATATCTGCCGGTATCGGTATCATAAATTTCCTTGCAAATCAAGGAGTATTATCATTTGACTGGTCGAATCTTTGGACACAGGAGTCATTATTTTTAGGCCTGTTCTTTCTATCACCTTTAATTGCCATACTTGCAAGCCT
>CAKAQP010000216.1 GCA_916720285.1 uncultured Lachnoanaerobaculum sp.
CTTGCTAAAGAAGATTAATATATACATATAAATCAGATCGCTATAAACCGGGAAACGGGTTTATAGCGATTTTTTGTTTTTAAAATAGTACAAATTCCCGCTTGACATGGAATGAAAAATATTTTATAATCAAAAAACCTTAAAACATACTAAATTAATAGGTAAATAGGTTATAAGTTTCTTGTTGTAAAGTAGGAAGGAATGCTCATGGGAAAGAAAGAACACAGTCACGAACATAATCATAATAACGAACACAATCATAGTCACGAACATAAGCATGGAGTTGACCATATTCACAGTCATAGAAATTTGATAGGATTTGATGAACATGGAGTACCGACAATTACGTTAAAGTCGGACCATGAAGAGGACGGAGACGATAAAGCTTTTATCAGAGATTATATGAATGCTGTATCTGAGTACAGAAAAACTTTTCCGTCAAAGGATGAGGTTTTGGAAAATACTCCGGATCCGGCAGTAAAAGAGATGATTTTGCGTCAGAATCAGCTGGGATTTGATACCACATTTGACAGATTTGATAAGCAGCAGCCACAGTGTGGTTTCGGTATGGCCGGAATCTGCTGTAAGATTTGTAATATGGGTCCATGTAAGATAACTTCAAAGAGTCCTAAGGGAGTCTGTGGTGCGGATGCGGACCTTATAGTGGCAAGAAATTTGCTTCGTTCCGCTGCTGCAGGTGCGGCTCAACACGGTATGCACGGTAGAGAAGTTATTCTATCTTTAAAGTGGGCTGCTGAAGGGAAACTTGATTTACCTATACTCGGACAGCAAAAGATAAAGGATACCGCAAAAGCATTCGGAATAAAGACGGAGAGAAGAAGTATAAAAAAGATTGCATCGGAACTTGCTGATGTGCTTTTGGATGATATGAGCCGTACAGTGCCGGGTGATTATAAGATCATAGAGGCACTTGGTTCAGAGGAAAGAAAAAAAGTGTGGAAGGAACTTGATATTATACCTATCAGTGCCTACCATGAGGTATTTGAAGCTTATCATAAAACCGGTGTGGGTACTGACGGTGACTGGAAGAGCATTATGCAGCAGTTTTTGCGCTGCGGACTTGCATTCACATACTCAGGTGTTGTAAGTACATCAATAGCAACTGACGGACTTTTCGGAGTTGGAGACAGAGTTACATCAAAGGTAAATATCGGTGCTTTGAAAAAAGGATATGTGAATATTGCGGTTCACGGTCATCTGCCTACCCTGGTAAGTGAGATTGTAAGAGTCGGTCAGGAAGAGAAGTTTATAAATCTTGCAAAAGAGGCCGGAGCAAAGGGAATAAGATTCTACGGTATCTGCTGCTCAGGACTTTCAGCAATGTATCGTTATGCAGGAGTTATTCCGCTTTCAAATGCAGTATCTGCGGAGCTTGTACTTGGTACGGGAGCGCTTGACCTTTGGATTGCCGATGTACAGGATGTATTCCCGTCAATTATGGAAGTTGCAAAGTGCTTCAGAACTACAGTTGTTACGACCAGTGAATCTGCAAGATTGCCGGGTGCCGAGAGATTTGAGTATGATCATCATCATTCAAATATAGGAGAGACAAGAGAACTTGCAGAAAAAATAGTACTCAGAGGTATAGAAAGCTTTAAAGACAGACAGGGTATACCTGTATATATTCCGCCATATGAGGTGGATGCCGAAGTCGGATTCTCACCTGAGTATGTGCATAAACACTACGGTTCTATGAAACCTTTATACGAGGCCGTAAGAGAAGGTAAAATACTTGGTATTGTAAATATAGTAGGATGTAACAACCCTAAGGTGGTATATGAGAAATGTGTTATTGATGTAGCTAATGCACTGCTTAGAAACAATATCCTGATACTTACAAACGGATGTGCCTCATTCCCGCTTATGAAGATGGGATATTGCAATGTTTCGGGACAGGAGCATGCAGGTGAGAGTTTAAAAGAATTCCTTGGAGATTTACCTCCGGTATGGCATGTGGGTGAGTGTATAGATAATACCAAGTCAAGCGGAATCTTTGCAGGTGTTGCAGGTGAGGCGGGTAAGCCGCTTTATGAAATGCCTTTTGCATTTTCATCTCCGGAGTGGAGCAATGAAAAGGGAATAGATGCGGCCCTTGGCTTCAGACTTATGGGAATCAATTCATATCACTGTGTGGAAGCTCAAATTCACGGTTCAAAGAATGTAATAGAATTTTTGAAAGAGGGAACAAAGGAAATGCTTGGATCGGTAATGGTCGTAGATACAAATCCGGATTCTCTGGGTGAAAAAATAGTTGCAGATATCATTGAAAAGAGAAATGCTCTCGGTTGGGCTGTACCTGATGAGATAGTTCATAAAGAGGAAGAGGCCGTTTTGGTATAATATTTTAATGCCGGTATTATTTTAAAAATATAAAAAATTCTTTTTTTCTATATTTTACATAAAATAATTACCGGTTTATCTTATAAATAGATAATTTATGGGATATAATCTTTATAGAAAATTTTTTATTGTAAAATAGTGCTTTTATTAGAATAAAAACAAGGAAAATTACGCTATATTTTTCGGTACAATCTTTTTGAAAGTGAAGATTCGTTTGAATATTACAACTTTTATTTTTATCAGATTTGTGCTAAAATGTAACCATCAGTTGGATGGCAAGGGTGAACATTAACACTGCAAAGACGCAGGTTTTGTTTGCCCTTTTCTCTTTACTGGAAGAAATATTTCTAAAAAGGAGCTCCGGGTTCTAAAGTTTGATTAATATAAGGTGGGACAATGTTAGGAGTTATTTTACTTTATGTCGGTATGGTTCTTATGAGTAACGGATTTTATCGACTTGAAAAAATCAATGATAAGTCAAATGTAGTTATGAATATTTTTACAGGCGGACTGGGACTTATCCTAAATTTAATTGCCATTGGTTACGGTGCGGTAACAGGTGCGGATGCAAGTTGGTTTTATGCAAGTGCAACAGGACTTTTATTTGCATTTACATATCTTTATACCGCCATCAATACTATATGGAATTTTGATCAGCGTCTATATGGGTGGTTTAGCCTTTTTGTTGCTATAAATTCTATTCCTGCAGGTTTACTTTGCTTTTTCGGCTATGGAGGAAATATGCTGTACGGAATTATATGGTGGCTATGGGGTATTTTATGGCTTACAGCCTTTATAGAAATCAATTTGAAGAAAAATCTTGGGAACTTTGTTCCGTACCTTGCAATTTTTGAGGGAATTGTGACGGCTTGGATTCCGGGATTTCTTATGTTGGTAGATAAGTGGCCAAAATAGAAAGGAAGATGTTATGCAGTTGACTGAACGTGAGCAGGAAAAGATGATTGTTAGTCTTGCCGCTATGATTGCGCAAAGAAGGAAAGATAAGGGCTTGAAGTTAAATCACCCTGAAAGTGTGGCAATTATCACAGATTATATTCTTGAAGGCGCAAGAGAAGGTAAGAGTGTGGCGGATCTTATGAATGAAGGAGCAAAGGTACTTACCAGAGACGATGTAATGGAAGGCGTACCTGAGATGATTCATATGATTCAAGTAGAAGCAACATTTGTGGACGGTACAAAGCTTGTTACCATTCATGATCCGATTAGATAGGAGAAGATATGATTCCGGGAGAGTATATTTTAAAAAAAGAGCCTGTTGATTACAATGTAGGCTATGAGGCAATTAAAATAAAAGTAAAAAATGTAGGTGACAGAGCGGTTCAGGTAGGTTCTCATTTTCATTTCTATGAGGCAAATGAGGAAGGATTACAGTTCGACCGTGAAAAGGCATATGGCAAGAGGCTTGATATTGCGGCAGGTACGGCAATTCGTTTTGAGCCGGGTGAGGAAAGAGAAGTATCTTTGATTGACTT
>CAKAQP010000217.1 GCA_916720285.1 uncultured Lachnoanaerobaculum sp.
GGGCATGGTTTAGGGCTGGAAAGTGTAAAAGAGGTATTAAGCAAGTATGACGGATTTCTGCAAATCACCTGTGATAAAGGGATATTTATAGTGGAAGCGGTTTTATATTGCCGATAGAATAAAAAGAGGTTTTGATTTTGTAGATTTGGGAATTGATTTAGGACATTTTATTACAATTAACCATACAACTTATTACATTTTTCACATAGAGTAATATGGGGGTGTATAATAAGTGATAAATATACAAGTATTAAAGGATGGTGTGAGCTATGAATGAGTTAAATTCTATGAGATATAAAAATGGAAACAAATTAAAGTTAAATATCAGTATGAAAATCATAAAAAAGTACATGGTAAGCTTAGTTGTAATAACAACTATACTTATAGGTTGCGGTGTAAATGTTAAACAGGATTCAGGCAGTATGAGTTCTGTAGAGATGTCTATAGTTGAAAAAGAAAGTACCGGAGAGGCTAATATCAATAACATTCCTGTCAGCGTGGACAATAATTTATCTCAAGGAATAATAAAGGATGGAGTTTGTCTTGAACTTGTTTCAGACATAGATATGACACCGATGCATTATCTTACATTTAGAAAAAAGGACACTACTAATGGAGAGATAATTAAAATTGAAGGAGAAGATCATCAGCTGGATATTTCAGTACAAAATTTAGTTGCATATAATTTTGAAGATGGAAATCTTGTAATGGAATTGAATACATTGGAGGAAAATTTGCCTATTAGTATAATTTTTGACGGATATGAATATTTATACTCACCAACCAAGGTTTCTCCAAAAACAATTACTTTAAATTATGATATCAGCTATGATATTTATACTGCAAAAATTGATAAAAGTGAGATTTACCCCAATTCTATAGTTTTATATCTATCAAACCCCAATGATAAGAATGCTTTTCACGAAGCTTTTATTCTGGTAGATGATTATACGGGGAAAGAAACGGTCCCTAATACAATGTTTACGGATGAAGGTATGACCATTATTTATCCCGGGAAAGATTTTGGAAAAAAGGATAGTATAACGCTTAAAATTGGAGGTAAGGAAAATTATAGTTTTCAGGATATTTTACTTAAATAATCACAAAGCTAAGATAGAGGTATAAAATGTTTAATTAGTAAAATAAAGGGAGTATGTGACCTACTATGAGTTACATACTCCCTTTGTTTAAACTGTTACTGCTACAGTTCTTTTCACGGAGGCGAAGAGATTCGAACTCTCGTGCCACAAAAAAGTGACAACCTGATTTCGAGTCAGGCTCGTTATGACCACTTCGATACACCTCCACATACTAGTATACAAAAAAATACGAATTAAATCAACCTTAATAATGATTAAGAAAAACACAATAATTACATTTAATATAGAAGAAACTCACATTTAGATAAATATTTTATTGTCATATAATAATAAATAGATTGAAAAATAATATAAAATATGTTAATGTATTGGCAACAATAAAATATTTCGGGAGGACGTGAACATGAAGCAGAATCAAAATGATATCGGAACAAAGACATCTAATACCGGTAGTACCCCCGGCAGTCAAAAAAAGTTACCGAAAAATCTTATCTTCGGTGTAGCAGGTGCTATGGCTGCATTTCTTATTATTCTGATAGCCGTTTTGGCTATGAATTCAAGCAAAGTTATTGATTTAAACAAATATATCACTTTTGAGTCAAGCGGATATGACGGTTATGGACAGGCAAGTATAAGTATTGATTGGGAAAAGCTTGAAAAGGACTATGGCAAAAAGATAAAGTTCAGCAGTAAGGGTAAGAAAGAGTACGGAGTTTTGACCTATGCATTTGAACCGGTGTATGTACTTCATGATGCCGTATCCGGAATAGAACTTGATAAGACCGAGAAGCTAAGCAATGGTGAAAAGGTTAAGTATACCTGGCTGGTAAATGATGAAACCGCAAAATATATGAATTACAAGTTAAAATATAAGGATGGAGAATATGAAATTTCCAAATTATATGAACTTGGTAAATTTGACCCTTTCAAAGATATAAAGCCGGAATTTTCAGGGATTGCACCGCAGGGAGAAGCTAAGTTTACTTATACCGGTGACGATATAATAAGTAAAAACAAGTTTAAAATTGATAAGCATGATAACCTCAAAAACAATGATGTAGTGACAATAAGTCTTAATCTTAATGAAGATGAAATCAGCTTCCTTGCAAAAAGATACGGAAGAGTACCTGAGAAAATGAGCGAAAGTTATACAGTATCGGGACTTGAAACTTATGTAACAAAATACAGCGAGTTTCCGGAAGATTTTATAAAAGAAGCAAATGATAAGGCAAAAGAGGTTATTAAAGAATATACAGACAGTGCATACGGTGAGGGTACTACACTTTCAGATTTAAAGTATGAAGGCTATCTTTTCAAAACAAATGTGGACGGATATAATGTATTATATATTATTTACAGCAGAGTACTTACAAGTGTGGAACATAAATATGTGACTACAAAGATGTACTATCCTGTGGCATTTAGGACACTAATGCTTAGTGATAAAGTAAGCTATAAGACAGGTCCGGAGTTGGTTGGCAAATCATATGGTGTCGGAGATAACAGCGATACAAAGGGATTTAAGTTCCCAAGTGAGCTTTATAACAGTAACTATAAGAATACAGTCATAGAAGCCGGAGACGGTTTTGAAAAGTTTAAGGAACAGTCCTATGTACACAAACTTGAAGATATGACCGACGAATACAGAAAAGCATTGCAAGATGAGGCAAGAGTAACTTTGGATGCATATATTGCAAAAGATTATAAGCCTAATATGCGGGTGAGCGATATTGAGTTTGCCGGAGAGTATTTACAGTATACATCAGATGACAAGCGTCAGTTTAACGGTACAAATATATACTTTGTAGTGTTTAAGGCTAATTTGGCGGACGCAAACGGTAAATTCCCTACTACCACAATTTATTATCCTATAGAATATACCTATATAATGAAATTAAGTGATAATGATTTCACCGCAGCCAATAATACAAGTGTTTTCCTTAACTACACAACTCTTCCAAATACCTACGATACGACAAGAGGTTTTATAGACGGTAATGAGATGTACAATAAAATAATAAGCAACCGTACAAAGTTATACGAGTACCAAGTCAGCGACAGTTTAAAGCAATTTGGAGAGTAACTTGGAATAGACATAAAAGCTCATTTGATGTATACTTTTCTCTATATAAGATATCAAAAGATATCGTCTAAATATTTAGATATGTAAAGAAGGGAAAGCCATGATTGACATTAAATTTTTAAGAGAAAATCCGGATGTTGTAAGACAGAATATAAAAAACAAATTTCAGGATTTCAAACTTCCAATGGTTGACGAAGTTATAGAACTTGACGAGAAGCTTAGAAAGGCAAAGACTGAGGCTGATGAGCTCAGATCAAAGAGAAACAAAATCTCAAAAGAGATCGGAGCTTTGATGGCACAGGGCAAAAAGGAAGAAGCCGAGCAGGTAAAGGCATCTGTAGCAAGTATCGGTGAGACATTGGCAAGTTTGGAGCCGCTTGAGGCTGAGCTTGAAGAAAAAGTAAAGAAGATCATGATGACCATTCCAAATATCATTGATCCGAGTGTACCTATAGGTAAGGACGACAGTGAGAATGTGGAAATAGAGAAATTCGGGGAGCCTTTTGTACCTGAGTTTGAAATACCTTATCATACAGATATCATGGAGAAACTTAACGGTATAGATCTTGACAGCGCAAGAAAGGTAGCAGGAAACGGATTCTACTATCTAATGGGAGATATTGCAAGACTCCATTCAGCTGTAATATCTTATGCCAGAGATTTTATGAT
>CAKAQP010000218.1 GCA_916720285.1 uncultured Lachnoanaerobaculum sp.
CTTTAAGTGCAACATATTATCATTGAAGTTTTTTATCATTTCATTTGTCTCGTAACTGTCAAATACACTGACATAATAACTGTAATCATTTCCTAACGCATCAATCTTCATATCTCCCGCAGTCATATTATCATCAGGTGTTAATTTACCACTACTCTTAGAATTAACTTTTCTATTGTTAAGTTCTCTCTTATACGATAGCCAAGTACTTTCGCTTTTCTTCAATATCGGTGTAGTTCTCAATGTGATAGCTGTATACAATGACATACACTCACTCAACCTTATCACATTTGTATTTTCATAGTTTGCCTCCAGATACAATTGTTTATTTGTCTTACTTTCCTTATTGCTTCTCTTTGCATCAGCCTCACCTGCTGCCAGACCTATTACAGTGCAGGCAACTCCCAATGGTGCTGCAAAAGGTGCTGATGCTAAAGCAGGTATTATTGACAATGCTACTGAAATTCCCGAAGTTCCCCATGTTATTACAGTTGTCTCTCCGGATTTTTTAGCATCCACACTCCCTACTACCAAATTTGAAATCTCAGCAATACTGTCGAACTTATTATCCCCTGAGGTTATATAAATGTAAGCCTCCTGTAGTATAGGTGTAACTATATATTTATCTACATCCCTCATATGTATTCCGTCTTGTACTGTAACTCTTCTTTTCTCAAGCTCTCCTTCGTAATAGCGTAAATTATATACCATTACTCCTGTATTCGACCCACTATCAAACTTAATATTATAAACTCTATCTATATCCGATACTGTTGTATATATATTCCCTGCCAGCAATATTGTATCCAATAATTTTACGTTTAAAATTTGCATTTTTATAGCATCTACCTCTGTTCTGTCCACATCCGGCTTTGCGTCAGAAAATATTTTCTCATTTACATATCGCTTCAACTTGGCAGCAGTATTACCAAGTTTATCCCATGTTGGAGGAAACTTTATATCTACCCTGTTACGTAGGCTGCAAAATCTTGCATTTGCAGTAGCCCAAGATGCTACATATATAAAGTTATCAAGAAGTGTATATTGATAAAACTGCTCTTCAACTTCATTTCTATAAAACTGCTTTAAATATGCACAACAAACAATCTTTTTCAGTTTCTCCACATCTGTACATATACATAAATATATTCCCAACTTAATAATGGCATCTATCTCATTCTCTTTCATATGTTGTACATTTCTTAACAACAATTTTTTAATAATTAATTCATCCAATGTGCCGTCATCATTTAAAAATCTCGGATACTTATTATAGGATGTACTTAGTGTATACTCCTGTCCCGATGTTACAGGTGATATTATTCCTCCATGCTTGCATGGTAAATATGAGTTTGTATCTAAGGCATATTTACCGTTTATGGTAACACTCTTTCTAACATTTCTCCATTCTCCAAGTTTAAAACGGCACATATGTTTGCTTACAAGCGGTTCTTCATTCCATTTTGAACATGAAACAAATCCGTCAAATTTTTTATCATCGGTATTTGCAAGAGCCCCGATTTCACTGCTGTCGGTATAAACACCATGATCTGCACTATTCAGTGTAGAATAATCACTTCCACGACTACAACAAAGTATTGCACCGTTAACAAGAAATTCTGTGCTTTCATCATTATGTTCTTTCCAATACTGCAACATTTTGTCTTTGATCTTTTTCTCTTCTGCATCTGTAAGCTCCCTTATAGATGCCCCCAAAATCCCTTTTTTCTTACCTAATACTTCATATATCCATTCCGCCTGATTTTTTTCTTTCATACATACCTCCCGCAATGTAGCTCGTATCAATATTCTATCCTAAGTATACTTTACTTCCTTTATTGGCTATCCCGTCATTCATTTCTATCTGAGTTCCGTTTTGTGTTATTTGTACTGATGTCGGCGATATTAAACTTATACCTGCATTACTGCTTTCTATAAACACTTCAGTTTTTGCAACTATTGATATCATTCCGCTACTTTTTATACTTATTCCTTTATCATCTTTAAGTTCTATACTTGAACCGTTATTATCTGTAATAAGTACACTTTCAGGACTCAATCTGATTTCCTTCCCTTCTTTATTTTTGAAAAATTTAATTTCAGGATTGTCACGACCGCCTGCACTGCCTACATGAAAAGCATTTTGTACATATACATTTTGTTCATTTGCATCAGGAAATTTCACTATTACCCTATCTCCGACTTCAGGCATACAATACCAACTCCCTCCTTCAGGTGAAGAATATACTGTAGCGTAGTTTAGGAACGCCTTATCATCAGAATTGTTTTCATCATCATCTATACTCACTTCCAAAGTCATATAGTGAACATCTCCGTTACTTTTTATATTGCATGAAGTAACAATATAATTTCTAATCTCTGTTAAAAACTTTCAATATCAGTTAAACTTTTCTCACCTCACTCACCTGTTGCTTCATTTATCTCCTGTAATGATGTATAAGGTATTTTTATATCTTCTATATTTTTTTTAATAAATTCTCCATTTACAAGCTCATAAATCATGCCATCATAAATAACTACCTCATCAAATGTTCTGTACATTATATCTATCGGTCTGTTATATGAATAATATATAGGATATGTATAGTATTCTTTTAATGTCGTTACATATATATATCCATCTATAAAATAATATTCTGAAGTCGATTTTTCATCTTCTCCGTAAATTATTACAGTACATCTTGACACTTTATTATTTGTATCAATATATTTTACTACTTCCCCATCCCAGCCTATTATATCTTTATTAACAACTGTTATCTCTTCATCTAAATAATCAGTCGAAAATTTTTTATAAAATCCACTTATATCACTATTTATATTATTGATATTTATTTTTTTGTTAAATGAGGAGTTCTTGCATCCTGTTATTAATATACATAATACAAAAAATAAACTTAGAACTTTAATATTACTCTTCATGCCAATCTCTATCCCTTATTAATTCCAGATTTTTTCAAATTCATCCGGTGTTCCATATTGTTGTTTCAACTCTTTGGTAGTGCTTCCCCAATCAGGTAGTTGAAAATGGTGTTTATCTACGGCGTTTTCCAATCTCCACCCCATTCAAGACCTATAGATTTCCCTATTGCACCAACTTTACTAAAGAATCCATCTTTATCATAATATGGATCATTCCCATCATTTCTACAAAAATCAAATGCTGTTCCCCATTACAATAATACTCCTTATAAAGCTATTCCCTATATTCCTCCTTCAATAAGCCAAATAAATTAACTAAGCTAATCCTATTGATTGATAATTCTTTAATTTTTCCATTCCCATAATCATATATAAACTTTGCATCTTGTCCTGTTCTGTCATATCCAACTATGTCAAGTTCATTAATATATATAACTCCTTCGTCATTTTGTTTATTCATATATTCCCACAGTTCTTCAAAACTATTTATATCTTTAAACTCTTCCAATCCCTCATTTTCAGCAATTGATATATACCTGTTCTTATGTGCACCCCATATCTTTACATGTTTCATATTATCATTAAAGTTTTTTATAAATTCTGATGTTCTTTTACCTTCAGCTATCCGAAAAGAGCCGAGGGAAGGTGTCTTACCTAAAATATATGGCTTTATAACTTCATCATATATATACAACAGTACCGGTTCAGTTTCTATTACTCTGATATTTCCTTTACTATCTGTATACTCCATATTTGCACCGGCATACAGCATCATTCTGTATTTCTTCCAGCCATCTTCCATAAATTCCAATGCTTCTTTTTTTCTCATATCTTCCAATTTTTTAGCTCTTTCCTTAAATAAATGATTT
>CAKAQP010000219.1 GCA_916720285.1 uncultured Lachnoanaerobaculum sp.
ATGGCAATGCTTTTAAACGACTGGGGACTTACTTGGGGCTCACATTCAAACAATCATTTTGATGTTACATTGACTGCATTTGCTCATGTTGCAGCAGCAGCACCTGGAAATCCAACAGCACTTGATACACATTGGATTTGGCAAGATGGACAGAATCTATTAAAAGATACACCACAGATAAAAGATGGTTACTTGGAAGTTCCTAATAGACCGGGACTTGGTGTAAGCATTGATATGGACAGAGTTATTGAAGCAAATAAGTTATATGAAAAATTGCCATCACATGATAGAGATGATGCAATAGCGATGCAATATCTTATACCAAATTGGGAATATAATAGTAAAAAGCCGGCTTTGGTAAGATAGGAGGAGAAATGTTTTTTAAGAAGTATGGGGATATTTTTGTAAGTATTTTCTTTGGGCTATTTTCTATAGTAATGATAATACTTTCAAACATGTTGCCGAAATCAAAGGTTATGGATATTGGTCCTGAATTTATGCCGATAGTTATTGGTGTACTTATGTTGATACTTTCAATTATTTTATTTGTACAAAGTATTAAAAAATTTAAGGCAGTATCTGAGGAGTGTAAAGATTTTAAGGATGACAGTGAATATAAGAGAGTTTTACTTTCACTATTACTATGTATAGCATATGTTTTTTTACTGGCACCACTTGGATTTATAGTTTCAACTCTTTTATACTTAGGATTCCAAATATATGTTTTGGCACCGGATAATAATAGAACTAAAAAGGATGTAATAACATATATAGTTATAGATGTAATATTTACTCTGGTAGTATTCTTGTTATTTAGATATGGTTTTACAATAGTATTACCGGCAGGAATATTTACTATTTCATTATAAGGAGGAAAAATGCAAGCATTGTCACAGCTGGGAGGTGCATTAGTAAATGTTGCCTCACCTATTTCATTAGCATTCATGGTTGCAGGAGTAGCGATAGGAATAGTATTTGGTTCTATTCCGGGACTTTCCGCTTCCATGGCAGTTGCACTTATGTTACCTCTTACATTCAGTATGGGACCGACACTGGGAATGAATATGTTGGTGGCGGTATATATTGGTGGAATATCAGGTGGATGTATATCAGCTATTTTGCTTAATATGCCGGGAACAGCTTCATCTATAGCGACTACATTCGATGGCCATCCTATGGCTATGAGGGGTGAAGCTATGAAAGCGTTGGGAATCGCAATATTCTTCTCATTCTTAGGCTCGGAATTTTCATTTATAATACTTAGTTTCTTTGCACCAAAACTGGCTGATATAGCATTAAAGTTTACTCCTGCAGAAAACTTTGGAATTTGTTTCTTTGCACTAACGATGGTTGCTGTTTTATCGTCGGGAAACATGGTAAAAGGCTTGTTAGCGGGACTTTTCGGATTGGTATTTGCAATGGTAGGAATGGCTCCTATTGACGGTACACCAAGATTTACATTTGGTTCTGCTTCACTTATGGGAGGATTTAATACTCTTACAACTCTTATAGGTATATTTGCTGTAGCAGACATACTGGGATCTGCTGAAGAGATGAATAAGCAGAGCGGAAGAATAATCCCTATAAATAAAGTTAAGGGATTTGGATTTTCTATGAAAGAGTTCGTATCATTTATTCCAAATGCTATAAGATCAGCTCTTATAGGTACCGGAATAGGAATTCTACCCGGAATAGGAGGATCTACATCAGGTATGCTTGCTTATGTAACAGCAAGAAATATGTCAAAGAATCCTGATGAGTTCGGAAAGGGAAATCCGGAAGGAATTGTAGCAACAGAAACAGCTAATAATGCTACTATAGGAGGAGCATTGATACCGCTATTGGTATTGGGAATACCTGGAGATGGTGTGACTGCAATGATGCTTGGAGGGTTTTTAATACATGGATTAGCTGCAGGACCATTATTATTTGTAAAAAATGCAGATGTGGTTTATGGTATTTTTGCCGCTTGTATAGTATGCGCTCTCATAATGCTTATAGTAGAGTGGACATGTATAAAAGGTTTTGTACAGGTGCTTAAGGTACCTAAGCATATTTTATTACCACTTATTTTAGTACTTTGTGCAGTAGGTGCATATGCAGCAAATAATAGAATTTTTGATGTACAGTCAATTGTTTTATTTGGAATAGTTGGATACTTATATAAGAAATTTAAGTTGCCGACAACACCATTTGTGCTTTGTTTCTTAGTGGGAAATATGACTGAAACTTATTTGAGAAGAGGAATAATGACATATAAGTCATTTGGTGCATTTTTCTCAAGACCTATTTTTGATATATTCTTCTTTGTAGCTATAGGAGTATTGGGATGGTCAATATTCAAGGCTATAAGAGGTAATAAAAGCGTTGTAGCGTAATATATAAATATTTTTGGAGGAAAATATGAAGAAGAGAATTTTTTTGATGGCGGCAGCATGTGTATTGGCTTTAAGTGCTTGTGGTGGTGGAGCAACAGAGACTAAGAGTGCAGAAAGCACACAGGCAGGAGATAGCAGTGCGGTAGCAAGTGAAGGTACTTGGGAACCTAAGTCTACAGTTTCTATAATTGTTCCGGCAGGAGCAGGTGGAAATACAGACCTATCAGCAAGAGTTTTTGCACAGTATGCAAAGAAGCTTTCAGGAACAGATTTTGTTGTAGTAAATGCTAATGGTGCTGCAGGTTCTGTTGCGGCAAATCAGGTGAAATCTGCAAAGGGTGATGGTTTAACAGTATTGTATGGACATAATCTTGTGAACGTAGCAAATGTTGCAGGTATTACAGATTATAATTATACAGCATTTAAGTTGGGGCCGACTTTTGCAAAGGATCCTGCACAAGGGCTTTATGTTAATGCCACAAAGTATAAGAGCTTAGATGAGTTTATAGCAGCAGCAAAGGCAGCGCCGGGACAGCTTAAAGCTTGTACTGAGGTTGGAGCATATACATATTATGAGCTCTTAGAGTTTGAGAGACTTGCGGGAATTGATTTGGACTTGGTGGATGTAGGTTCAAATTCAGATAAGATAACAGCGATGCTTTCAGGTCAAGTAGATCTTATGCCCGGATCATATATAAACACAAAGGATTATATCGAAGCTGGACAGTTCTTATGCATAGGTGTTCCTACAGCTAAAAGATATGAATTGATAAAGGATATACCGACACTCAAGGAACAAGGTATTGACTTAGTTTATCCGGACTGTGATTTTTCATTCTATTTCCCGGCAGATACATCTGATGATGTTATCAAATGGTATGAGAATATAGTTCAAGAGATGCAAAAAGATCCGGAATGTTTGGAAGCAATATCAAATGTTCAAATGATGCCATATTATTTAAGTGCTGAAGATTCATTGAAGAATGATGAGGCATATTACAAAACATTTAAGACAATAGCGGACACTGTTGAAAAAAGTAATTAAAAAATAATGGGGGTGAAAGCTTACTTGCTTTCACTCCCATTACAGTATTCTCTTGAATATTTGATAAATGCTTTAGCACCTTCAGAAAGATAAGAGTCTTTTCTATAGGCGATACAATGTTTCCAGATAGGGTGATCGGGTAGCATAAATACTGCTACCTTTGTAAGGTCTGCATTATACAAGTAGTATCGTGGTATCAATCCTACGCAGAGACCAAGTTCAATCATCTGTAATATACTTGCGGTACTTGAGGTTTCAAACAGTATCTGAGGGATAAAATTGTATTCCGAACAGATTTTGTCACAAACAAATCTATTTGTAGATGATTTATACATCATAGCAAAAGGCTCATGTTTTATCATA
>CAKAQP010000220.1 GCA_916720285.1 uncultured Lachnoanaerobaculum sp.
TGGAAGTGAAGTGATTGAGGAGCTGCCGGGTGATCCTTACAGATATATTGATGAGGAAAGTGTGGAAAGCTTCTATGAGGGCTTGCAGAAAGCTTATGAAAGGGTGGAAGAAATTTTACCTACTGCGTTTAAACATTTTGAAACGTATGGCAAGGAGGGGTATTACAGAGTAAGAAATAATTACTTCTTTTTATTTACTCTTGCAGATGAAATAAAACAAGGACTTTTTTCGGCAAATGATATTGTTATAGAGGTACCTGAGGATAGGAATATAAAATCAGGACTTCTAAGGCTTGAGGCGGACCGTTATAAGATTTCTGTATTTAAAGAAGATAAACTTGATATATTGGAAGAAATGCCAAAGATAAATTTTAACCGTTATGAAGTGGAAAAGCTTATTGCCGGTGAAATATATGCGGTTATGAAAGCATTTATGGAAAGACTTTATATAAATGGGGATCTTTATAACTTTGATATGATAAGGCTTACAGGGCAGTCCTGCAAGATTGGTCTTTTTAGAGATGCACTGAAGGAATTTGTACCCGGTAATATGATGCAAAGTGGAGGCAGTGTTAAAAAAGAAGAACTTAAACTTGCATGTGTCGACGGTCTTATGAGGTATCTGTATGATAAGCGTACAGGATATGCAGGTTTTGATATTAGAGAAGAAGAGGCACTGATACCATATAAGATCAAGGCATTGTCCTATTCGGGCAAAGAGGAAGTGCTCATTGACGGTTTTGAAAGTAATAAAATGACAGGTAGTTTGTTAAGAAGTTTGGAGGATATATTACTTAGAATGTATCTGTATGATGCTTCGGAGAATATAAGATATGAATATCTGTTTCACTTTAAAAAAGATGATGCAAGAGAGACTGACAGGATGGAACTTGCCGGAAGATATAGCGGATATATTAAGCAGGAAGATACTGATGATATACAAAATGGAGAACTGAAAATATTTGCCTTTGTAGACTATAAAAAATGGGGATTTCAGATAGTACCGGTATATAGGTTGAAAGATATATTATATGCAGGAGAGGGTCAGGAATATAAGTTTGAAACTGACGAGTGGATTTGTGACTTTTTTGATGGAGAACACTAAATGTAAAGGAGAAGCTAATGGAAAACAGATACCCTTTGTTTGAGACCGGAAGGATCTTAAAAAGAGAAGCACTTGAAATACTAAGAGACTACCCAAGGGATCTGCTCTCAATTCTTTATGACGGATATACAGACGGAGTTATAAGAGGATTAAGATTAAGCTCAGACCATGAGAATAAATATATTATCATCGGAAAGGGACTTGTAAAACTGAAAGGTGAGGTATATCAGATACATAAAGAAATAAAAGTAGCATACACCAATACTGAGCAAAGGGAGTATTTAAAGTTAAAGTGTAAAGAGGTAAGGGATAAAGACTTTATAATAAGCGAGATAGAGGCTTTTCTGTCTGAAGAGGAAGAAAGTAGTGATGGAGAGATTTTACTTTGCGACTTTTTGCTCAAGTCGGGGTTTATATTAAGGGATACTTATCTTGACTTTGCCGACATGAGATCTGAGTATGATACTATACATCTTATGAATGCAGATTATGCAGGGTATGGTGAGAAGTCATTTAATATAGATGTATTAAAAGCATATGCTAAGGAATACCTTAATACAAAAAAATGTGAAGAAACTGACAGAATCTTTTGCTATATGGTCATAAACAGTATGGAAGGAATAGACAGAAATATTATAGAAAACTATATAGCATTTAAGGAAGGAAAGCTAAAGGGAAGCCGGCTAAGCAATACAGAAATTTATACCGGACTTTTGGATATATTAAACAGTGCAAAAGATCCGGACGGACAAAAACACACAGGCTTTATGCAAAGAAAGATCTTGGTGGATTAGCAGCAGTTAGGAGGAGAAGATGTCAAACATAATGGACTGCCCTTACGGACACAGGTTTTCAAAAACAAGATATGGAACAATATGTCCACACTGTGGTTTTGATCTGGACACTCCTGAAAAAGTTTATGTAAGTTTAAGGAAAGAATGTGGACTTTCCCTAAAGGAAGAGAGACCGGTATGTGCATGGCTTGTATGTATAGAGGGTGCAAGAAGAGGAAAGTGTTATGTAATAAGCTTCGGAGAAAACTTTATAGGTACTGACAGAGACAATGATATACAGATACTTGGGGATGAGAAGATAAAGAAAAAACATACCCTTATATGCTTTGACGAGAATGAAAATAAGGGAGTGCTGTTACCTGCAAGAGCGGACGGGATAGTATACATTAAGGATAAACCTCAATATGATAAATATGTATTGGAAGATAAAAATATTTTAGAGATTGGAAACAGCAAATTTTTATATAAAGAATTTTTATCAAAACATGAAGAACTGTTGGATAAATGGAAATATAAAGAAATAGGTACCAAAGAAGATGTGTTATTAAAAAACAGGAAATATAGAACTTTAAAAATGGAAAAGCCTACTTTCGAGGAAAAGTACAAAGATAAGAGATTTTTGAAAAGACTTTCACTTGAAGAAGAGTTTCCTATTTGTGCATGGCTGGTTTGTATAGAGGGAGTTAGACAGGGATGTTCGTATAACATAATTGAAGGGAAAAACTATATAGGTAGAAACGATACTATGACTATACAAATTCTTGGCGATGATGATATAAGGGATAATAGACATGCTGTAATAGCTTTTGATATGAGAGTACTTAAGGGTACACTGTTAGGAGAAGAGTGTATGGGATTTGTAAGATTAAACGAAACGGCCATATATACTTCTGTAGAGCTGAAAGATGGAGATATTTTAGAAATCGGAACGGGAAAATTCATGTATATTGATTATGCAGGAAATCATTATGGATGGGAAGAAAAAGGAGAGGAAGCTAAAACATCCGGTTATGATGAAGTGGAGTAAGAAATTGAAGATGTAGTATTAGAGTAATATAGGTAATACTTCTTTGTACATATATTTGTATTTGAGATATTGGGAGGTGGCATATGGGATCATCTGTAAAAATAAATAACCGTGTAGATATGAGCGGAAAAAAGGTGTCATTTAATGCTAAGGAAATAGAGAATAAAACACCAAATAAAAGAGCCGGTAACAGAAAATTCAACATGGAAAAAATGGCAAAAAACGCATTAGGCTCGATTCCATCCCGAGTTTTAGTAAATGGAAATTTGGAACAAAGAGTAGAAATGGATTTTTTGAAAATGGGACAAGGCTCTATTCCTACAGTAGCAGGAAACCTGATTAAAACAGAGTTAAATAAATCAGGAGAAAAGGCTATGGGAATAAAAGATATAAATTATGTGCTGTATCATGATACAACAGGAGTGCGTACAGTGGCAAAAGCAACTGCTAGGAATGGAAATAGTTTATCAAGTAATATAAAGAAGGCAGAGAGTAACGGGTGGGTTAAAACCGAGATGGGCTGGATGTACAAAGAAAATGGAAAACTTGTAACAGGCTGGAAGCAGATAGACGGCAAGTGGTATTACTTTGAGTCTATCGGAGTTATGCAAACAGGCTGGAAACAGGTATCCGGAAAATGGTATTACTTGCATACAGACGGAGCCATGAGAACAAATTGGAAACAGATAGGTGGCAAGTGGTACTATTTCCATACAGACGGAGCTATGAGAACAGACTGGAAACAGATAGATGGCAAGTGGTACTATTTCCATACAGACGGAGCTATG
>CAKAQP010000221.1 GCA_916720285.1 uncultured Lachnoanaerobaculum sp.
CAGGAACGAATTCTTGATAATTTTTTTCATAGAAAGTATTTGGAGAAAGTGGCAGTTGATAATGTCTCATTTCAAATTAATAAAGGAGAGTGTGTTGCTGTAATTGGGCAGAATGGCGCAGGAAAAACTACAATGATGAAGTTGATGTCCGGCTTGCTGTTACCGACAACAGGAAAAATTGAAGTTTTAAATTATAATCCCTTCAAAAAGGAAAAGGCTTATAAGAAATCCATTACACTATTGTTAGGACAAAAACAACAACTTTGGTGGGATGTTTCGGCGAAGGATAATTATTTACTACTAAAAGATATATACGAGTTAAGAGATAAAGAATATGAAAAGAACCTAAGTGAGCTAGTTGAGATGATTGGTGCTGAAGATATTCTTCAAAGCCCGGTAAGAACATTATCACTTGGAGAAAGAATGAAATGTGAATTAATTGGTTCATTGTTATATAAACCGGAAATTCTATTTCTTGATGAACCAACTATAGGGATGGATTTAATAGCACAAAAAGAAGTCAGGGAGTTTATTAAAAACTATAGTATCAATAATAAAGCAACAGTGATTTTGACAAGTCACAATATGGGTGATATAGAAGCTGTTTGTGAAAGAGCTATATTTATGGATAAAGGGAAGATATATTACGACGGTAAATTTTCTGAATTCGTAAAAGAGCATGGTAAGGATGTACTGGTATCTATTGAGAAAAGAAGCGAGAATGAAAATATTTTATGGAGTGAATATGGTGAAGTGCTTGAAAATAGCGAGGGGTTAGTAAAACTAAGGGTTGCAAAAGATGAAATTACGGTATTAAGACACAAGTTGGCAGACAATGAATGTATAAACAATATCATGATATCTGAAGTTGGTGCAGAAGATATAGTTAGAGACTTCTATAAGATGGAGAAGAGACATGAAGACACTTAAAAAGTATGTATCTGTATATCGACTGATGTGGAAGCAGGTAACGGATTATCGCTTCGAATTTCTTGCAGAGTTAGTATGCACATTCATACCGGTAATTGCTTTATACTATCTATGGAGTGACATATATATAGCTGAAAATAGCATAAAGGGAATGAAGTTTGGAGAGATGTTTCTTTATATAGTTTTGGCCAGATTTATATCAATGATTATTACACCTAATTTTATATTTGAAATTATGGGTGATATACAGAGTGGCGAAATACAACATTTCATTTGTAAACCAATCAATTATATTAGATATTCGTTTGTAAAATATATAGCTGAAAAAAGTAGAAGTATGTTGTTTTGCTCAATCATTTATATTGTAATTTTTGCTTTCTTGTTTAAAGGTAAAATATTTTATGGATCCGGAGTGGATATAATTTTATTTTTTGTTGAAGTAATGGTGGCAATGGTATTTTATTTCCAAATAGCAATGGTGATTGGATTGTTGAGCTTTTGGATATATGAAATTTCAAGTTGGTATTATACATTAACTTTTGCGATTGAATTTTTGGCGGGTGGTTTATTTCCACTCACACTATTACCGAAATCAGTTTCTAATATATGTAGATACATGCCATTTCAATATATGATTTATTTTCCGGCACGAACATTATTGATGGGAACGGATAGGACAGAGGTGATTAGATACTTCTATGTTATTGTACCATGGATAGTAGGTTTAGGAATACTTCTTGAAGTGTTATGGAAAAATGGGCTTAAGCATTACGAGCTTATTGGAGGATAAAATGCGAGAACTAAGATTCCATATAAATATATTTAGAGGATTCATCGTGAACACATTTGCAAGAGAGTCAGATTATAGGGGGAATTTAATAGCTGAAATAATAGACAGTTTGTTAAATATCTTTGTAAATATATATTTTTTCAAGATTATTTTTCTAAATACAAATGCTATAGCTGGTTGGAATAGTGAAGAAATGCTGGTGTTAGTCGCAGTAACACAGATTATAACATCGATTATCTATATGTTATTTATGAATAATTTACCAAGAATCCAAACTTATGTCTTGCGTGGAGACTTCGATTATATATTGCTGAAACCTTGTAGTTCACAGTTTTATGTATCGCTTAGATACTTCTATTTTGGAGCAGTACCAAGTGTGATATTTTCATTTGCACTTTTGATATATGCACTGTTTCATGTAGGAGCAAAAATAACAGTAGTAAAGGCGATTATATTTTTTATTGATATAGTAGCAGCTATTGTTATCTGCTATTCAATATGGTTCTTGATAATGATATTATCAATTATTTTTATAAAAATTGGAGCGATGCATGAACTGTTTTTAAGTGCGTTGAAATTTCTGGAGTATCCACAAAATATTTATAAGGGAATGATAAGAATTTTAATGATCTATATTATACCGCTTGCAACAGTTTCAAATGTTCCGGCTGAAAAATTATTAGGAAAAGTAGGAATGATTGATACGATAGAAATTATTTTATTGACGATAGTATTTTTTATGTTGACAAGAATATGCTATAGATTGGCCTTAAAAAGATATAGCAGTGCAAGTTCGTAATTGAGATTGAAAAGGCTCGCAAGAAAGGCAGCTCATGTTATCGTGTTGAAGATGTAGTAGGTAACGGTTAAGTAGAGTGTAGTTTTAATTTTAATACAATGATATAATGTAAAATAGTGAAAAAATAGTGTAAATTTAGTGGAAAAAGAGCTGTATAAATATTTGAATTATTTGAGGGGAAAATATATTGAGTTTATAGTCTAAACAGGATATAAATGGTGCATATATGAAACTATTAACAATTGATGAGATAATATCTTCGATTCTTGATGAAACCAAGGGACTTGATGAAGAGATAACTGACGGAATGATTCTCAAAGAAGAGATGATTCCATATTCAAGTCTTGATAAAGTAAAACAGTTGCTGAAAATAGAATATTTAGATCAGGTATTCTCGGATTATATTTTAAAATATAACTGGGGTAATGTCGGTTTTTTAAGTTATCAATTTGGCAACAATGATGAGATTGGACTTGATTGGTTAATAAATAGAAATCTTGAATACAGTGATTATCATATTCTACAAAAAGAAGGAATTATTATTATTGCAAACGGAGATCCATATACTATTTTACTTGAATACAGCTCCGGAAAGATATATGCCTTTACAAGTGATATGAGTTATGAAGAAAAAATACAGATTGCTTTGGACTTTGAAGAACTGGTGAGAGCCATGGGAACAGGACAGTATGCACTTTGGAAGAATAATGAAAAAGAGTTCACTGAACTGATGAGTAGTATGGTGGAAGAAGATGGACTTGTGTTTTGGAAAGATTACGTGGGATTGTATTAGATAAATGCATAAACTGGTATTTATCAGAAAATGAGGAATAGTTGAAATGGAGGCGCTATAATAACATGAAGATTGAAGGGAACCAGAAAGAACTGGATGCAATGGTAGAATTTCATAAGGGAAACCGTGTCGAGGGGCTGAGACTACAAGAAGAATTTGCAGCAGAATTTCGTAAGGAGTATAAAGACAAAGATCACTGTCCTTGCCTGAAAGCCTGTCGTTATCACGGAAACTGTAAGGAATGTGTAGCAATCCACAGAGCGCATCAGGAACATGTTCCTAATTGTATGCGACCATTGATTAATAAAAAATTGAAATTGATGTCAGAATTAACAGAGCATACCTTGGCAAATGAAATAGAAGCTCCACATGAGATTTTAAGAAAATAG
>CAKAQP010000222.1 GCA_916720285.1 uncultured Lachnoanaerobaculum sp.
AAGTAAGTCGTTCTAAACTGAAAGGTGCTATAAATCAAGCAATTTTAGCAATATTACCAAAAGCAAAATATGATTCCGAATATATAGCTCAATGGCTTAAAACTAAGAAACGATATATTGTAGATACATATTTACAAGGTGGTCAAGGAAACCTTTCTGGGAATATTGTAAAAAACTTTATAGTAGATTTTTCAAGTTACAATGAACAGTTAAGTATTGGGAATTTTGCTTCATCCCTAGATCACCTTATCACCCTTCATCAAAGTAAGTTGGAAAAATTGCAAAAAATAAAGAAATCCATGTTAGAAAGTATGTTTGTATAGTTTGTTAAATAGAGTTATTAATCATATGAGGTTTTTCTAGTGAGAAAAACTATAACTTTGCCCAACATTAAGTCATATAAGTCTTATTTCCTGTTATTTCGTTAAAATAACAGGAAATATTTTGCATAAAAGGCACGATATATTGGGAACAGCGTAAGTTCTCAGAAATTGCCTTGAGGGTATCAAATTTATGGTTATCATCTTCGGATTTGCCATGTGTGGAATACGAAGACGTAGTATCTGAAGCAGGTATTTTAAATAATGATATCCGATCCAAAAAAGTTGTAAAAGCAGGTATTCTGTTTGATGATACTCATGTTCTTTATGGAAAATTGCGACCATACCTACACAACTGGTTATGCCCTAATTTTAGTGGAGTTGCAGTAGGTGATTGGTGGGTTTTGAAGCCTTGTTATGTGGCTAGAGAATTTATTTACAGAATTATACAGACCAAGAGATTTGATAATGCTACGAATCAATCATCTGGGTCAAAAATGCCTCGTGCTGATTGGAATCTTGTATCAAATACAGAGTTCATGATTTCATCAGATTCATCCGAGCAGGAAAAAATAGGGTTATATTTCAAAAAACTCGACCACCTTATCACCCTTCATCAAAGTAAGTCTTTTGGGCATATTTTGGAGGCGATAGTAAGTTGTACTTTATCTTGGGAACAGCGTAAGTTTGGAGAACTATTCTTAGAAAAAAGAGATAAGACAGAGAGAGAGGATGAAGATATTCTTCTTTCTTGTGCTATTACAGGAATATATCTTAATTCTGAAATGTTTAGTCATTTTAGAGGGACTTCAAATATTGGTTATTTAAAAATAAAGAAGAATGATTTGATATTATCTGCCCAAAACTTACATTTAGGTAATGCAAATGTAAATTTGTTGTTTGAACATGGCATAATATCCCCAGCTTATAAAGTATATGAGTTAAATAAATGTGACCAATATTTTGTACAATCTTGGGTAAAAAAAGATAGTACTAAAGATTTTTTCTTAAATGCAACGACTGAAGGGGCAAGTCAATGTAGAAAAAATATAGATTGGTGTATACTTAACAATCAGTTGATTGCTATTCCATCATTATATGAACAAATTAGGCTTGGAAAGATTTTCCACTGTTTAAATCACCTTATCACCCTTCATCAACTGGAGCCTTATAAGCTGATTTTCAAGGCAATAGCCTACAGGATTATAGATTATGCTAAGAGTAAGCCTCCAAGGTGTAGAAAATATACCGGTTTAATAGAATTTATAAAATACCATATATAAAAACTGCGTATATACGCAATACACTTAAATATATTCCTTGAAAACATATTATATCAAGGATATAATACTATTGATGAAAAGTGCGTATATATGCAGAATTATAATATAAAATAGGAGGCGGTATGGAGATTAAGAGGGATCATTACTTGGAGCAGCTGATTAGTAAGATGCATAACGGACTGGTCAAGGTAGTGACAGGCATGAGAAGATGTGGAAAGTCATATCTGTTATTTAATATATTTAAAGAACACCTTATTTCCGAAGGAATAGAGAAAAACCATATAATAGAAATATCATTTGATACTTTTGAAAGTAAGAAATTCTGTGATCCTAATGTATTATATCCACATCTGAAAGAGTCTATAAAAGATGAAAAAATATATTACATATTGTTGGATGAGGTGCAATTGCTGAGCGATTTTGAGGCTGTATTGAACAGTCTTATCAGAATGAAAAATGTAGATGTTTATGTTACTGGAAGTAATGCACGTTTTCTCTCTAAGGATGTTATTACCGAATTTAGAGGTAGAGGCGATGAAATACATATGTATCCGTTAAGTTTTGCGGAGTTTATGTCTGTATATCAGGGTGAAAAGCTTGACGGTTGGAATGAATATATGCTATATGGAGGTATTCCTTTGGTATTGAATATTTCAAGCCCTGAACAAAAGGTTGCATTCCTAAAGTCCTTATTTGAGGAGACCTATATATCTGATATTATCGGCAGACATAATGTAAGAAATAAAGCCGAACTTGAAGATTTATTAAATATAATTTCATCATCAATAGGTTCACTTACCAATCCGGAGAAATTGTCAAAAACTTTTAAGTCGGTAAAAAATAAAAATATCAGCAGTAATACTATTAAACGCTATATTGAGTATCTCAGTGATTTTTTCCTGATTGATACTGCATTTCGTTATGATATAAAGGGAAGAAAGTATATAGGCAGTCCTGTAAAGTATTATTTTAATGATATGGGATTAAGAAATGCAAGACTTAATTTCAGGCAGATTGAAGAAACTCACAGTATGGAGAATATTATATTTAATGAATTAAAAATACGAGGTTTCAATGTGGACGTAGGGGTGATTGTGCAAAACGGTAAAGATGAAAACGGAAGCAGCATTCGCAAGCAATTTGAAATTGATTTTGTATGCAATAAGGCTTCGAAGAGATATTATATACAGTCGGCATATGCTATACCTGATGAGGCTAAACTGATGCAGGAACAAATGCCGTTGATGCTTACGGGAGATTTCTTTAAACGAATTATAATAACAAGGGATACACCTGCGCCGCATTATAATGAGTCGGGAATACTTAACATGAGCATATATGATTTTTTGCTGAATAAAAACAGCTTGGATATTTAGTTTTACAATAAATCTTATTGGAGTAAATATGGATTATTTTACAAAAGAAGCAGACTTTGAAAGTGCAGTTATTGCCTTGTTGCAAAACTACGGCTGGGAACAGAATGTACTTAAAAATTATACTGAAAAAGACCTTATAAGGAACTGGGCTGATATACTGTTTGAAAATAATAGAGATATTGACAGGTTAAACAATATTCCTCTGATAGATGAGGAGATGGATGAACTCATAGAAAAAATCAGGGAACTTAAGACTCCGTTGGCACTTAACAGTTTTATCAATGGAAAAACGGTGTCAATCACAAGAAAGAATCCTGAAGATAAGCTTCATTTCAATAAAGAGGTCAGTCTAAAAATTTATGACAGAAATGAGATAGCGGCAGGACAGAGTAGATATCAGATAGTGCAGCAGCCTAAGTTTTTTAGAAAGGACAGCGTTCGTCAGGATAGGCGTGGAGACTTGATGCTTCTTATAAACGGTATGCCAGTTTTTCATATTGAGCTGAAAAGATCAGGTGTTCCTGTAGCGGAGGCGGCAAATCAAATCAAAAAGTATGCCTATGAGGGTGTATTCACAGGATTATTTGCACTTGTTCAGGTATTTGTAGCTATGAATCCTGATGAAACGCTCTATTTTGCAAATCCGGGACCGGATGGTGATTTCAAGCCTGATTTTTATTTCCATTGGG
>CAKAQP010000223.1 GCA_916720285.1 uncultured Lachnoanaerobaculum sp.
ATGACTTTGCCTGCATTCCCTCAATATGGAATATAAATTCCATATTTTGGTGTAGCATAGAGCAGTTACCAAGCGCCCTGACCCATCTGTCAGGCATTTGTACAGGTCTTTGTATATGTATATCTGTCAATAGACCACCATCAATATTCTTACTGTGTAAGGTCTTAAAGCCGTCATCTCCTATACGAAACTTTAATCTGTCCCCCTGCTTTATATTAAAAAGTGATTTCCTTAGATTACTGCCTATATCCACATTTGTAGTACCGTAAAGTATCTCCCCGTCCAGTGCACTTTGGAATACATCCATTCTTGCATAAACACCATTGCAGGCCGAGAAGCATTCCGCTCTCAATCTGTCCCCCTGTGCTGATAGAATAGGGTCTCTTTGTGCGACCGGTACGTATTTAAAGTATCTTGTACTGACTATATCTGCAAGTACCAAAAGTCCACCTGAAACTATTGTCGGATATATAATTTCTCCATTGAAAAACAGCGGATTGTCTTCAACTCCGTTTGGTGTTAGTGCAGGTGCTATAGACAATGCCAGATTGCCATTAATAAGGGTTGATTCAGTTTTAAATTCTCTCATTATATCCCCCTGAAATTTGTATATTAAAAGGGCGATCCAATATAGGATTGCCCTTTTATTTTAGCATATAATTTAATTTTTTACTTTATTTTGTGACTCCATAATCATATAGTAATATTAATTCTCCACCTATGATTAAATCAAATCTCTAATTATTCCATCACTTTAAACTTTCTGATAATATACTTAAATAACTATTTCATATTTCTCTTTCAAATTATTTAACATACTATACTTAATCATCCCTTCCAACTGCATCCTTCCAACTATTATCCCCGGAGCAATTCCCTGAGCCTTTGCGAATTGAAGTACTTGGCTTTCTGAATAATCTCTATTTCTTCTAAAATCTTCAAAATCTTTAGAGTCAATCAGTATATCACCTGACCATCTGTCAGCCTCTTTCTCATCATCTTCAGATGTCCCGTTTGGCTGCCCTACATGGCCAAGAACAATATGTGCAAGTTCGTGGAATAAACTGAACCAAAACTTGTCTGCATCCTTTCCTCTTGCAGTAAGTCCAAGAACAATCTTATTCCCATCTATAAAAGAAGCTGTATCATTATCTCAACCGTATCCAAAGCATTGCCTCTCTTATATATTTACCTTTGAGGTAAATATATGGCAGCATGAATATGACACTTTGTCAATTTTTAAATTAACCTCTAAGGTTTATATAAACCATTTATTATCACATTGTATTGACACTGCACGAGTTTTAAGCTATATTTTAGATATTGGAGGTAGATGTATGACTACAAATCTAAATATAAGAACAGATAAAAACATAAAGGAGCAGGCTGAAGAAATTTTCAACCAACTTGGCCTCAACATGACAACAGCTATAAATATGTTTTTGAGAACCGCAGTCAGAGAAAACGGCATACCCTTTGAGTTGAAGCTTGATACACCCAACAAGGATACAAGGGCTGCTATTGAAGAAGGACGAAAGCTCTTTACTGACGATTCTGTTAAAGGATATAACAGTATTAAAGAACTGAAAGATGCTTTGGATGTATGAGGTATAGTATAAAATTTACTAATCAGTTTAAAAGAGATTTGAAGCTTGCAAAAAAGCAAAGTAAGGATATCGATAAACTGTTTGAGATAATTGAGATTTTGGCAGACGGAAATCAGTTGCCGGCAAAGTATAGAGATCATGAACTTACCGGCAATTATAAAGATACCCGCGAATGTCATATAGAACCGGATTGGCTACTTATATACGAAATTCGTGAAGATATACTTGTATTGATGTTAAATAGGGTGGGAAGTCATTCTGAATTGTTCTAAGGACAGATATATAAGAGGAGAAGCATAAAAATGGAAAATAATTTAAATAATGAAGATAACTCAAACAATTCAAATGCGGATAATGTAGATAATAATACGACCAAATTTAGAACAATATCAGACTTTTTTTAAATTCTTTTGGTATTGTAGCTTTTTTTAGTACATTAATATATATAGAATTGTATATTGTAGCGTATTCAAAAAGCTCATATTATAATATTCCGATAAAATACTTTTATAGTAATAGTGAAAAGGTGAATCCGATAATTTATACTGTTTGTGTTTTTTTAATTATTTTACCTCATTTAAAAAATCTAAAGTATAAAATTATTGAGGAAAATATAGTTGTGATAAGTAGATTATCCACAATATTTTCATTAATAAGTTTAGTTGCACTTCTTACATATACAATAGATAAACCAACCAATATTTTAACTAAAATAATGTCTGTAATGGGTTTTATTATTGTAGGCTTATATGCAAAAAAAGAACGAGTTAGTATATTTGTCTGTATTTTAATAGCCGCAATATTGACTGGCATTCGTATAAAAGTAAAAATTGACTTGAATCTTTTACCTGTTACCTCATTTTTTACATTAGTAATATGGAATTATGATAGAAAAAATAATAAAAAGAGCGTTAATATATCGATAATTCTAGAAGATATTGTTAAATTTATATTCATATTTGTACTTATTGCTATGTTTTCAATTTTGTTATTCTATCAAAATGAAATAATGGCTGAAATAGCAGTATATGGTGATGAATGTGAGGTGATAGAAAATACAAAGGAAAATAATACTGCACATTGCGAGGTGATAATAACAGAATATAATGATTCTTTTATTGTAATGGATGGTACTGTTAATGATGATATGCTAACTATTTATAATAGAAAGTTTAAAATTGTTGACAAGAATGACCTTGGTGGCTATATAAGGCATGTATACTATAAAGATATCAAAGTAGAATAATTATTTGTTGTAATAGAGTAAATTAATATTTTTCATGACGTGACTGTAAATACATTTGAAGAATAAAAAAAGACCATTGAAGGCAATTTGGAACTGGCAGATGAATTCTATGTATATGATAATGTTTTTACAATACTCGTAAAGGGCTCCTTTGTGGTTTTAGTTAAGTTTTATCACCTTAATCCTACCACAAATGGATGCTCTTTTTATTTACTTAATAAGTCAATAGCTATTTCAAACAAAAATGTGTATCATTTATCTTCTTTTTCTTGCTGCTAGTAGCTTTTCAACTCCGGACTTATAAAATATCTTATTAATATATGCAATTGACGTTATCTACAAATATATGAAAGGAACGAATTGATACCGTTAGTTTGAATCTGCTAATTTCTAAATGATAATTCCAACAGCTCCTCCGCTACAACATCAGATTTTATCCTTATCAAATTATCCCACACATCTTCCTTACCTAAAAGATTCATACCACCATGCCATACCAGCTCATCATCTATGACTGCAAAATGTTCGTCTACCTCATCTTTAATAACAACCTGTATTCCTGATGCTTTCATCTGATTAATCATTTCATGATAATCATTAATACTTCCAAAGCTCATTTTTTCAGGATCCGTTGTTATAACGATTATCTTACATCCTGCTTCCACCTGCTGTTTTGTAATATAAATTATTCTATCAATTCTCTCCTGAACAATATGTGGACTTGAAATAATTATTCTCTTTTCTGCCTCGACAATATCTCGTTCAAATATATCAATATAGTTCCCTGAATCATAAATTGCATTTGCA
>CAKAQP010000224.1 GCA_916720285.1 uncultured Lachnoanaerobaculum sp.
AAGTTCCCTCCAAATTCTTTAAATGTTTTTGCTTCTGTCTCTTCAATCAGAGCAAACACTGTAGAGACCAAAGACTCCCTCGTTTCATCATCAGTTTTCTCAAGCCAGGTTCCCAATGAAACATTTATAAAATTGCTCATATCATCCAGTTTAGACTCAACAAATTCATCTCTCATTACTTCCCAGGTCATAGCATCATGCTGAAAAATACCTTTTGCACTGCTCTTTACTACCTTTTGCTCACCCTCATTTGAAAGTAATTGACCTATTATTGATGTCTGAGGGACTATACTGTATATTTTATTAACAATCTGTTTATATTCTTCTGTATTAATAATCTCCTCCCTAAACCCAGGGCCGTCATTATTATATATTTTAGTAATACGCTTCTTTATTTCATCATTACAAAAAGCTGCTGCATACATTGCAAAATTTCCACCTTTTGAATGCCCGCCAAGCATAAAATCACCTTTAATCAGCTTTGATACATCATTTAAATAATCAAGCGCTTCCTTTGTTCCCTCCGTTTCCGACATACAACTCATCATAAAATCTTCTTTCCAGCCTGTTATAGTGCTGTCAGTGCCACGAAAAGCTATATAATTAGTTTTATCGGGAAGAAAAAATGTTACTGCAGAAAATTGTTTTATTTTTTCTTTATCAAAAATATCTCTATAATATCCAATCCTTGTCTCCCTAAATCGCTCCCCCGCTACCATATGTTCAAGTAAAAGAGGTGCCCTCTCTGTAAATTGTCCTTTCTCTCTTATTTCTTCCATAGAATGTCTCTCACAAAATATCTTAAGTATTTCTTCAATACTGTATATACTTTCTTTATCCGGAAACAATTCACCAAAATCCATATAAGATATATATGACAGTATTACATTGTCTATATCATTAAAAGGTGACACCGATAAGCTTATATCATTTCTCCATTTTAAATAGTCCAATAATTCCATATTTATGTTTTCCTCTTTAATCACATCCGTTTAAATAATATTTTTTATTTATATAGTACCATAATACAACTTATTTTTATTATTTACAAATAAGAGCGGATTGAAAATCAACCCACTCTTATATTTAAAACACCTGTTAAATTTTTTCAATCTATGCCTCAACTCCCCAGACTTCAATTTGTGTAAGTGCCGGGAACGGAGATTCTCCTTCCGCCTTTATAAGCTTTTCAAGCACAAGGCTTTTTATTTTTCTTTCCTTTATCTGAAAACACTGTGGTTTTTCGGATTTTTCAAGTTTAAAAGTTTCACTGCTGCCGTCATCAAAATTAATATCTGCACTTACCCAATAATTATCATGGGGATAATCCGCTCTAAGAGTAAGCCTTATTTCATTTACAAGTACTTCTCTTCCAAAATCTATGGTAAGAGCAGCTTTGGGGTCTCTATTAATACCCCAACTCTGATAAGGATATTTTCCATGAGATGAATTTGCATACATTCCGTCTACAGCATTCCTTGCCGCAAATACCGCCTCACCTCTGGTTTCCACATTGGCTGATGCATGAGGATAAAATGTATTATTCTCATGCTGATCATAAACATTTAATGCAAGGTTTTTTACTTTACTTATCTCCTCATTGGTGGCATATCTTGCTTCAATATAATGGACCATTCCTGTAAAGCTCTTCGGTGAATAATTCGGTCTGTTATTTGCAGGAGGAATGAAAAATTCAATACTTCTACCCGGAATATAGATAAATGCCTCTCTCATACTGTCCTCAAAACGTACTACACAGTATCTTCCGGCTTTATCCGTATCAAGTACTATTCTGTCTCCATCCATATATTCACTGCAATATACAAGTTCAGCTTTATTATCTCCCTCAAAGCCGCAGGCTCTTTCTATCTCTCCCCTGCCTACTATTTTAAGTTTAATCATATCTACTCCTATTAAAGTACAAAAGTCACTGTTCTTACCAATACATTTTCCAATCAGGTCTTGAAAGCCTTGTAAGAGCCTCCATAAAGAAATAATCTCCCCAGATAACACATTCATCAACACCGCTGTTTTTACAGGTATTATAAGGTGTTTTCTTTGCGTATGTTCCATGTAAAAGCTGACCGTTTGATATACTCTTATCTTTAACCTGATAATTCTTTATAAGAGAATAAATAATTTTTTTTGCTACTGAGGTATAGTATGCGCTACTTTCTACATCCAAATATTTACTCATCTCCAAAAATCCGCATACTGCAATTGCAGCTGATGATGAGTCTCTTGGCTGTTCATTTTCATCACCGTCTCCAAAGCATAGATCCCAATACGGACAAAGATCTGTAGGCAAATGCTTTAGGAAATACTTTGATACTCTCTCAAAATATTTTATATATTCCTTATCTCCGGTATTCTTATAGGCAATGGCGGTTCCGTAAATTCCCCATGCCTGTCCTCTGGCCCATGCGCTGGCATCCTTATATCCTTGGCAGGTTGCGCCGTGAGAAAATTCTCCGGTATCCGGATCAAAGAATATCGTATGCCAGGTAGAATCATCATCTCTTATTATATACTTCATTGTAGTAATTATATGGTTTTTGGCAATCTCGGCATAATGCTCATCCTTGGTCACTTCGCTTGCCCAGTAGAGTAGCGGTACATTTAACATACAGTCTATAATAAGTCTGGCATTATCTCTTGCCCACATTTCTCCCCAAGCCTGGATATATTTTCCCTCAGGGCGATATCTGCTGCAAAGTTGATCTGCAGCCTTTATTGCAGCTTCTTTAGCATTTTCATAAGAAATCAGGCTGTAAGCTGCCACACAGGAAGGTATATAAAGAAATCCCATATCATGGTGATCTATATAATGTCTTATATTTATTCTTTCTAAAAAAGAATCCACCTGTTTTTTTCCTGCCCTTTCAAACAGCTCTTTGTCAGCAGCATTTTTTGCATTTTCATAGGAAAGCCATACCTCGCCTGTCCAAAAGCCGCTTGTCCAGTCTGTATTTATACCGGGTGTATAAAAATTCCCTTCGCTGTTTGCCGCAGGAAAATGCTCTTCAAATTCCGGTAAATTATTCTTCACCTGTTCCGTACACATATCCAGAGCCTCTTTAATCATAGTATCCGATGCTTTCGGATATTTTTCCAATAAATTAATATCAATCCATTTATCCACTTAATTAATCTCCTTTTATCCTACCATCTAAGCACTGTCATATACTCAGGATTTTTATGAAATGCACAAACTATAGTTTGTCCGAGTCCGTATACTCCTCTTATTCCGTTTAAGTCACTATGATTTCCTACATCATTTTTAATGAGAACCACCCCGTATTTCTCCTTGTTTCTTGTAATTACATATCCCTGGGCTGTATCCTTTGAAAGCATAACATCATAGGCAAAATTGTATACATCTTCTTTTACAATCTCTATCTTTGTATTTTCTCTGTTTTTTACGATCACTGTAGTTAAAAAGTATGAACCGCTTGTATTTACTTTAAGAGCACTCGTTTCTTCTATTTGATTATAATGTCTTGAAAGCAAAGAATGTGTAATTTCAGGTAATAACTCGCCTCTTTCATCAAAGCACATTACACTAAACTCACATCTTTCTCCTTGCCCTATTATCACATTGTTTTCTTTTTTTAGGCTTATATTCTTTCCGAAGGCAAAA
>CAKAQP010000225.1 GCA_916720285.1 uncultured Lachnoanaerobaculum sp.
ATATAGCAAAATATTGGCATAACAGTAAGATAAAATTATCAATGTTCGGATTGGAAAATCAGACAAAACCGGAAAAGAGAATGCCGCTGAGGGTATTTGGATATGACGGAGCGGAGTATGTCAAGCAGGCCAAAAAGGAGAACAGTAAAGAAGTAATTTATCCTGTGATTACATTAGTACTATATTTCGGGTATAATAGTAGATGGAATCAACCAAAGAGCTTATTTGAACTGTTGGAGATAGATGAAATGATCAAACCATATGTTAATGATTTCAAAATTAATCTATTTGAAATAGCATATCTTGACAGAGAAAAGATAGATATGTTTGAGAGTGACTTTTGGATACTGGCTGACTATCTGTATCAGATGCGTGTAAATAAAAACTATGTGGCCGGTGATACAGTAATTGAACATGTGGATGAACTTTTAATGCTGATGTCTGCAATGACGAATGATTACAGGTTTGAAGAGACTATAAACGAAGTGAAAGGAAAGGAGCATGTAACTATGTGTGAGGTACTTGATAGAGTAGAAGCAAGGGGAATGGAAAAAGGAATAGCAAAAGGAAGAGAAGAAGGCATTAAAGAGGGTATCAAAGAAGGAATCAAAGAAGGAATCAAAGAAGGTACTATAAATGTCCTTATTTCTCTGGTAAAGGATGGAATTTTAAGCATTTCGGATGCGGCAAAGAGAGCTGATATGAGCGTTGCAGAATTTAAAAAGTATACAGACAGGTAAAATAAATACATAGAAAATCTATCAATATTATGTTACACTCCATATGAAACAATTTTTATATGGAGTGCTTGTTTTTTGGATATATTGATGAAAATCCTGTAAATAGGCACAACTTATTATATGAGGTGAATGCTTATGCAAGAATTTAAAAATTGGAAGCCGCCGGTACTGCCTGAGGAGATTGAGCAGGCTGATGTGCCGGGAAGTAAGGTTACTATTACAGAGTATCATATTGACAGAGCAGGCAGAATTTTCCCAGAGTTGCTTGAGGAGATTGAAAAAGTTAAGAGTAAAAACGGTAACGGAAAGGTTGTTGTATCCGTATCAGGTTGTTCAGGTGTTGGAAAATCAGGAATAGCCGCAGTGCTTTCGTATTATTTAAATGATATAGGAATAGGAAGCTATATTTTGGGTGGAGACAATTATCCACGAAGAATCCCTGAGTACAATGATGCAGAGCGCTTACATATTTTTAGGGAAGGTGGATTAAAAGGTCTGGTAAAGGACGGAGAGTACAATAAAGAACGTTTTCAAACAGTTCATAAACTGCAAGAAGAGGGTAATGATGCAGACCCTGAAAATATAAAAAAATATCCATGGTACAAGTCATATATAAACGGTGGACGTAATGCACTTAAGGAGTATCTCGGTACGGGCAATGAGCTTGCATTTAAGGAAGTTGAGGATGTTGTTGACCAATTTAAATCAGGAGCGGAAAAAATCTGGTTAAAGAGAATGGGAAGAAGCAATACACAGATATGGTATGATGATGTGGATTTTAAAAATGTAGATGTTCTTCTAATTGAATGGACACATGGAAACAGTGATTGTTTCAATGGAGTCGATATTCCGATACTTATACACAATACTCCGGCAGAAACTTTGAAATACAGACTTTTAAGGAATCGTGACTGTGGAATAGACAGTCCGTTTACAACCATGGTACTTGATATAGAGCAGGAATCGCTTGTAAATCAGGCACATAAGGCAAAGATAATTATTACTCCAAGCGGTGACAGACTAAGCTATGAAGAATATTGTAAATATATAGGAATGTAGGTGGCTATTGTGAATAAAAATAATAACGGACCTATGCTAAATGCCTACCCTGACAGCCTTGGTGGAAACCTTGGGGATATTGCAAATTTTCTTAGTAAAAAAGAATTGAAGGATGTGTTTTCATCATTTTACATACTTCCAAGTCTTTTTCATACAGATCTTGACAGAGGATTTTCGGTTATTGATTACTCTTTAAATGAAATGCTTGCCAAAAAAGAGGATTTGGAAAAACTTGATGAACTTGGAGTTGATTTAAAGCTTGATTTTATACTAAATCATGCTTCGGTATTGTCTGAGCAGTTTCAGGATATTATAAAAAACGGTGAGAAGTCAAAGTACAGAGATTTTTTCATTGATTGGAATAAATTTTGGGCCGGATGTGGAGAAATGACAGAGGAAGGCTATATACAGCCAAAACCTGAGCTTATAAAGGATATGTTCTTTAGAAAACCGGGTCTGCCCATACTGATGGTTAGATTTCCTGACGGAAAGGAAGTACCGTACTGGAATACATTTTATCAGGAGGTAAGATATCCTTCTTTAGATGCTGTAGATATCAGAAATATTACAGGAGCACAGTACAGCATTTCAGAAGGACTTGCAAAGCTGTTAAATACAGGACTTACAGAAGGCAGATCACCTGCAGAGATTTTAAAAGAGAAAAATATCTATACAGATAAACTTAGCGATAAACAAAAGGAAGCACTTTGTGACAAACTGGAGTCTGAGAGAAAATATCTTGGACAGATGGATCTGAATATCAAATCACCTCTTGTTTGGGAGTTTTATGATAATACTTTAAAGACATTGGCAGGTTACGGTGCTAAGATAGTCAGACTGGATGCTTTTGCCTATGCCCCGAAAGAGGTAGGCGAGAAGAATTTCTTAAATGAGCCTGCTACCTGGGATGTGCTTACAAAGGTGAGAGAATTGGCTGATAAATACAATGTGAGACTGTTACCTGAGATTCACGCAAGCTATGAGGAAAAAATCTATGAGAAGATTGCAAATAAGGGTTATATGACTTATGATTTCTTCCTTCCGGGACTTATTATAGATGCCTTTGAACAGCAATCAGGCGAAGTCTTAAAAAAATGGGCTGATGAGCTTGTAGAAAAAAATATACAGGTAGTAAATATGCTTGGCTGTCATGACGGTATACCTCTACTTGATTTAAAAGGACTTATCAGTGAGGAAAGAATTCAGTCTGTTATAGATACTGTGGTCAAAAGAGGTGGATATGTAAAGGATTTGCATGGTCAAAAGAATGTATATTATCAGGTAAATGCAACTTACTACAGTGCACTGGGTGAAGAGGATAAGAGAATGCTTCTTGCAAGAGCTATTCAAATCTTTATGCCCGGAAAGCCACAAGTGTGGTATTTAGATCTTTTTGCAGGAAAGAATGATCACGAAGCGGTAAAGAGAGCAGGAGCCGGAGGACATAAGGAGATCAATCGTACAAATCTGACTTTGGAAGAGATGGAAGCAGGTTTACAAACTGAAATAGTACAAAAGCAGCTTGAAATGCTTAGATTTCGTCATACATTCCCTGTATTTTCAAATGAGAGTGAATTTAGCATGAAATGTAGCGGAAGTAAGCTTTTTATGGAATGGAAGAATAAAGAGGAAAGAGCGGTACTAAAAGCCGATCTCTCAGACTTTAATTTTGATATTCTTGCAGAAAAAGACGGTGAGAAAATTTATCAATATAAATAATACAAAAAGAGTAAAACCCCATATTAAGGTTTTACTCTTTTTTAGCCCTTAATGCTGTCACCAAGCAGCCCTTTTATAAGAAATTTTTGAATGAAAATAAATATTATAAGTGT
>CAKAQP010000226.1 GCA_916720285.1 uncultured Lachnoanaerobaculum sp.
GAAGCTGTTGGAACGGACGGCTCAGTAATACTTTCAGAGTATAATTTTGTATCCAGACATGCATTTTCTGCCAACAGATATCTCAATCCAACAGAGGCAAGAACATGGGTACAAGGATATATTTATTTAAGACCTGACGATCCTGTTATACCTGACCATATCCCTGGACCTGTAGGCGGAAGTGATGATGATATAGCCGATGGCGACTATACCATACGTTCAGATGTGGCAGAAGGTAGAAGCTTAGGTTGGGAAGGTGACGGAAATACAAACGGACAGAATGTATGTTTAAAAGATTATTTTAAATATGGTGATTATGTATGGACGCTTGAACGTCAAAGTGATGACAGTTTTATCGTAAAAACAAAGCAAGGTGGAAAACTTCTTGATATATTAGGTGGACCATATTCATATGGAAATGAAAAGAATGCGATTATGTGGGACTATGTACAGGGAAATGATAATCAAAGATGGTACATAGTAAGAAACGGCAGTGGATATAGATTTATTGCTAAACATTCAGGATATTCATTGGATGTAAGAAATGGAGATGCTACTGATGGCAATAATATTTATCAATATTATCCTAATGAATCTACAGCACAAAGATTCTATCTTGAAAAACATGATTTTCCAAATGTAGAAGAAACAAGTACAAATGATTTAAAAGATAATGCTACTTACATAATTCGATCAAAACTGGATGTATCAAAAGTAATTACGTCCGAGTCTGATTCAAGTGGTGCAAATGGAAAAAATATATATCTAAATGATTATAATTCGCCTAATTTACCTTCAACACAGATTTGGAAGCTTGAGAAGCAGTCAGACGGAACATTTCTTATAAAGAATACATACAATAATAAATATATGGATGTAGTATGGTATTCCTTGAGCAACAGAGCAAATATATACAGCTGGGAAAGGCATTATAATCCGAGTGAGAGCTGGTATATTGTGAAAAATAATGATACTGAGGGAACATACAGAATTGTAAATAAGAATTCAGGTAAAGTTGTGGACATAACCGGAGGCCAAACAGCAAACGGTACTAATGTGCAGCAATATATTTGGCATGAACATCCGGCACAAATGTTCTTCTTTGAAAGAGTTCCTGCTACGATAGAATATACGGTTACATTTAAGACAGATGATAACTATATAGTATCAACTCAGATAGTCGAAGAAGGTAATCCGGCATTTGCACCGCAAGCGCCTTATAGAGAAGGGTATGAATTTGTAGATTGGGAAGGTGATTACAGTAATATACTCTCAGACACTGTTATAATTGCTAAGTACAATAAATTGCCTGAGAATAATAATGGAACAAATACCGGAAATAATAACAATACTGCACCAAATACAGGAAGTTCAAGTAATAATACAGCTAATTCCGGCAATAATGTGGTAAATAATACAGGTACAAATCCAAGTAATGGTGGAAATAATACAGGTGGTAATCTAAATATCGGAAACGGTAATAATATTGTCGGAACAAATGCAGGTAATACAAATAGTAATAGCGGAAATAATATAGGAAATACAGCAACCGATACTACAAAGAAAAGTAAAGGTGGTTCATCATCGGGAGGCGGAGGCGGCTCACGTTCCGGTGGTGGAGGTGGCGGTGGATCACGTTCAGGAGGAGGCGGAGGCTCACGCTCCGGTGGCAGCGCTGCTAAAACTTCTCAAAATTCAACTTCTATACATCAGGGAAGTGTATCATGGCAAAGAGATAACAAAGGATGGTGGATAAAGAACAGTGACGGCTCATATCCAAGAAATGAGTGGAAGCTTGTTAACAACAGTTGGTATTTCTTTGATTCACAAGGATACATGTTCACAGGTTGGTTAAATTCAAATGGAAGTTGGTACTACATGAATACAGACGAAGGTAGTAACAACGGAAAGATGGTCACAGGTTGGAGAGCAGTATCAGGAAAATGGTATTATCTAAGCACCGCTACAGACGGTAGTGGAGGAAAAATGCTTTTGAATACAACAATAGACGGCTACAGATTAGGTGCTGACGGGGCATGGGTAAAATGATAAGTTAGTATGGGGTGAACTTACCCCATACCTATAATAGCAACTAAAATATATACTATTCAATATTATTTTTATTATATAAATAAAGGAGAGAAACATGATATACAAAGAAGGACATAGTTCATATGGACATTGTTGGATTGAGGGTGACGGTATAAATTTTTGGTACACTGCCTGTCAAAAAGTCGAGTTAATTAAAGGATAAAATACTAGACTTAAGGTTTGCTCATTGTCTTAAGGAAAAAACTTGTTTGTAATATATAGGCGGTACGATAAAAGGATTTTGATATCAGTACCATATTTATTAAGCAAAGAAAGGGGTTTTTATGAGAAAATTATGTGTTATGTTATTGGCAGCATTACTTGTAATGGCAAGTGCTATGCCGACCTTTGCAATCGGAGAAGGTCTGGAAAAAGATGACGGAGGATACTACTTTGAAAAAGATAACGGTGAACGTGCAAGGAATGAATGGGTATATGTAGAATACGAGGGTAAAGGATATTGGTATTATATGACTGATTATGGCTATCCTTTAAGATCGGCTATAACACCGGACGGCTATAAGGTAAATTCTAACGGACATTGGATTGATGAGGGGAATTTAAGCAGCGACTCTTATGAATATGATAAGGATTATATGTTATTTATAAGCAACTTGGTATTTGATGATTTTTATGACAATAATCCTATCAGTTCGGGTCTTAATAAAAAAAGAGAAAACTTCTCTTCCGCAGATAAAGCACTCATTACCTATGCTTATGTATACTTTAAAAAAGATAGTAGGATAAGTGAAAAACGTTCAGGTCGTTATGATTTATACAATGTAGTAAGCAAGGACAATCTAATGTCCATAATGAAAGATCTTACAGGCTCAAGTAATGAAACTGATATGCAAGAATTTGCAAAGTATGGAACTTTAAAAGGAGATACTTATTGGGTTCAGGCTGGTGGAAGTTTTGGCGCTGCCGGCGATTCTTATCTGTCCGACAAAAATATTCAATTAAGTATAGAGGGCAATAGAGTTAAAATCACCGGTGATGTTTTGCGTTATCAGGCTAATTCAGGGTATGTTCCAATTAAGAAATATAACGCATACTTTACCATAAGCGATGCTCCACAACTGGGATTTTTAAGATTTGATGAACTTAATATTCAATAGTTATAAATAGATAATTGCGAAACTTGCTAAGCTCTTTTGCAATCTTCGTTGAAAACAAAGATGAATTTGTGCAAAGCACAAATTCTAAGCTGAAAAGTTGATAACTGCAAGATTTAAGTGCACTTTAATAAGCATAGTGCTTATATAAAGTTGATAAGTCATAAGCAATTAAAGATTTTAAACTTCTGATACGTTGTCGTTGATTAATTTTATCAGCAACAATTACAGTTAATAACTGAGATGTACCGGCTGGCAGTGAATCGAAATGTGGTGTTTTTTCATTTGTTGTTTTCCTTTTGGTCATGCAGAAACTATCCTTAAAGTGGTTGATTGATTTTTCAACATTTGTAAATATAAAGGTAGGATCAATGTTATAAAAAAGTAAAGTGTAATATTAAAAGCAACATTTTA
>CAKAQP010000227.1 GCA_916720285.1 uncultured Lachnoanaerobaculum sp.
TATTATTTCCGGTATTTCCTGAGGGTATCACCACGGTGTTGTTTCCTGAAGGAACGGTAACATTGTTATTTACTGAAGGTGTTGTATTATTGTTTATAGTGTTGCCTGTGTTTGCAACCATATTATTATTTGCATTTCCGCTTGGTACAACTATTGAATTGTTTCCTGCTGTAGTGTTTGAAGCGCTTGTATTTCCTGCTGTACCTGCAGTTCCTGCACCGTTACCTGATGAAGAACCTGAACCGCTACCACTTCCACCTGAGCCGCCTGAGCCTCCACCGCTTCTTCTGCTTCCACCTGAGCCGCCTGAACTTCCACCGCTTCTTCTGCTTCCGCCTGAGCCGCCTGAGCCTCCACTACTTCTTCCACCGCCTGAAGAACTTCTCTTTGTTCCGGATCCGCTTGTTTTACTTATATTGACAGCCTTCCTTGCTCCTTCCACCCATTTACCTGTGGCATCCACATAATAGCCGTCCGGTGTAGATGTATTTACAAGCATAGCTCCGTCAGCACCCAGATAATAATTTCCTATCCAACGGTTTTCAACCATATAGCCTACGCCGTCAAAATAATACCACTTATCCTTAATCAGTTTCCATGCATTTGTATGGTATGTTCCGTCTGCCTCTTCATACCACCATCCCTTATCATTCCTCTTCCACTGTGCTTCATTTGCAGCCATAACAGGTATCACTAAAAAAGCCGAAACCGCCACTGCCGATACGGAACACATTAACTTTTTGAATAAATTCATAAACACCTCCAACATTATAAATTAGTTATAACACTATTATGTCATATACTAACATTTTTGTATCCATATATTCAAGTCTATTATACTGTTTCTACTATTATTCTTTCGATTAATACTCTATTTTAATAGACCTTCTACCAATGCATTTATAGTTTCCGTATCTTCTTCTTTTGGATTCCACAACAGTCTAACTTCTTCATCTATTACATCAAATCCGGCTGTCTTTAGCTGCTCTTTTAAGATTTTCACAGATTCTCCTGACCAACCATAACAACCGAATGCGGCAGCCTTTTTATTTTTAAATTTCAACTGTCTCAAAAATTCCATCCAGCCTGCTACACTGCTCAGTATTCCGTTTCCGACTGTAGGAGAACCTACAACTATTGCCTTTGACTTGAATACCTCAGTCATAACCTCATTTTTATCAGCTTTTGATATATTAAATACTTTTACCACTGTATCAGGACTTTTATCATGTATTTCATATGCTATTTTATACGCTACCTTTGCAGTACCTTCCCACATTGTATCAAATACGATACTTATCTGATCTTCCTGATACGCCTCTGCCCACTGTGCATATTTCTCCACTATTTGTAAAGGATTCTCTCTCCATATAGCTCCGTGAGACGGTGCAATGATATCAAACTGTAAATTAAAACCGGCTATTTCCTCCAACTTCTTTTTTAGAATAGGAGCAAAAGGATTCAGTATATTAGCAAAATACTTCATTGACTCTTTCCAAAGCAGACATTGATCAGCTTTGTCATTAAAAAGCTCCTCCACAGCATAGTGCTGTCCGAATGCATCATTTGAAAAGAGTATATTATCCCCTGTTAAGTATGTTGCCATACTGTCAGGCCAATGTAACATTCGCATTTCCACAAAAATGAGCTTCTTTCCGTTCCCTATATCAATGGAATCTCCCGTTTTTACAACATGAAAGTCCCATCCACGCTTACCATATTGACCTTCAATGCTCTTAACCGAAGAGGCAGTACAATAAATCGGTGTGTTTGGAATCTCATCCATCAACGCTGTCAAAGAACCCGAATGGTCACACTCTCCATGGTTTGCCACTATAAAATCAATCTTCTTAAGATCGATCTCCTGCTTCAAATTCTCTACAAAGTCAAAACGATGTGGTGTCCATATTGTGTCAATCAACACTGTCTTTTCCTCTTCAATTAAGTAGGCATTTTGACTTGATCCGTTTATTATGGAATAATCATCACCGTGAAAACTTTCAAGTTCCCAATCCAAATATCCTACCCAACTGACATTCCCTTTTACATGCTTTCTCATACTAATCCTTTCTCAACATAAACAGTTTGCATCAACTATATTCTATCATTAATTTAAATACTTTTACAATAGACGCTTGCCCCATCTGATATATAAAAAATATGCATATAAGAATCTCTCTTATATGCATATTCAAGCTTTATTTTATTCTACTATATCCATCTTATATACCTGCATATTTACCTCACCGTCAGCAATAAAACTGATTTCATTTGCCTCGACAGGAGTATAGATTCTTGAGCTTAACACCTCTTTTCCGCCGTTTACAAATATCTCTATACTGAATCTGTCAAGTAGTACACTTAGACTTAACTTTCCGTCCTTAATGTCTATATCTATCTTTCTCTCATCAATAGCATCTTTGGTCAACCCTGAAAATCTTCTTGAAAACTTCAATGTTTTCTTTTTAAAATTTATCTTTATAAAAGAATTGTATCTATGATTTGCCGCCAAATATATAATACATTCCCTTGCATCAATCTTTTCGATATCCAAATCAAGTCTTGCAACTCTTGAATTTAACTCTGTATCTTGGTATTTATTATCCTTACTTAAACAAAAGCCGGTTTTATACTCCTTTGCATAATGTTTTTTTATCTCTTTTGCAGGCATTTGATAAATAATATTTTTCTTTAATTCAAGTTCCCTTGGATAGGTCATTTGTCCGCACCATTTTGCTCCGTCAGGAGTTAAATCATTTCCCCAGTCATGCAGCCATGCGACCGAGAGAGTTCTCTCATTAACGTTTAGACTTTGAGGTGCATAATAGTCAAAACCGAAATCCAAAGTTCTTGCTTTATCTGTAGGGGTAAATCTGTAGAGTTTTTTATTATATTCACCTACAAAGTATAAAACTTGATGTCCGTTAAAATATTCTCTTCCCTTTGCCTGCATCTCCATTACAGAAACCACCAGTATGTGCTTGTCACCAAGCTTAAAAAAATCAGGGCATTCCCACATTTTGCCGTAATCACCGTTATTTTCAAAAAGAATATTTTTATATTCCCAGTCAATCAAATCATTTGAAGCAAAAATCAGTATATTTCCAAGGCCACTTTCATTCTTTGCGCTTACTATACAATAATAGGTACCGTCTTCTTTCCAAATTTTCGGATCTCTAAAATCTATACCGCTAAATTCCTTAGGTAGATGTTCCACCCTTATTACAGACTCTTTAGATATACTTCTATAGTTAACTCCGTCACCGGTTTCCACAGCCTGCTCTTCTTTTCCATCATTATGTACTGTGTACATAAGTATATGTTTATCTCCATCACAAATCGCCGTTCCGGAGAAACACTGCCCCTTTATTTCATCATCCGGTGCCAATGCAACCGGTAATCTGTCCCAGTTTACAAAGTCTTTACTCTTTGCATGTCCCCAATGCATAGGCCCCCAGTTTATATCATATGGGTTATATTGATAAAACAAATGATATTCACCGTTAAAGAACGAAAAACCGTTCGGATCGTTCATCCATCCTATATCCGGAGTAAGATGATAAACCGGCCTTTCAATATCTTTTATTTTTGATTTGTTCTCTCT
>CAKAQP010000228.1 GCA_916720285.1 uncultured Lachnoanaerobaculum sp.
GAGCGTTCAGTCCCGTACCAACCGCAGTGGCACCGAGAGCAAGTTTTTTTATAAATGGAAGCGCACTTTCTATTTGCATATAATCATTTTCAAGAGAAGACCTCCATCCGCTTATCTCCTGTGAAAAGGCGATAGGAGTGGCATCCTGTAAATGTGTTCTTCCGGATTTTACAATTCCTTCATTTTCTTCTTCAAGCTTTTTAAATGCAAGTATCAGCTTATCTAAAGAAGGGAGGAGTTTATCCTGTACTTCCAAAACTGCAGCTATATGCATTGCGGCGGGGAAGGTGTCGTTTGAGCTTTGTGACATATTTACATCATCATTAGGATGCAAAAGCTTTTTACCCAAAATCTCATTTCCTCTATTGGTGATTACCTCATTTACATTCATATTGCTCTGCGTACCGCTGCCGGTCTGCCATACTGAGAGAGGGAAGTGCTCGTCCAGCTTGCCTTCAAGTATTTCATTGCAAACTGTACTTATAATATTCGACTTCTCCTCTGTCAGTTTTCCAAGCTCAAGATTTGTAGCGGCACAGGCTGACTTCAGATATGCAAATGCTCTTATCACCTCCGCCGGAATTTTCTCTGTACCGATTTTAAAGTTTGAAAGACTTCTTGCTGTTTGAGCTCCGTAATATTTGTCTGCAGGTACTTCAATACTGCCCATAGAGTCATGCTCTATACGATATTCCATAGTTTTCTCCTAACATCATTTATGCTATAATCAGTTTAACAAAAAACAAAATAAAAAAACAGGTCAATAAATGAAAATAAAAAAACAAGAGTCAAGATTTTTAATAATACTGGACATATTGATGCAATTGGCAGTGATACTTTCACTTGCATGGTTTGTGGTGTATATATTCGGAGCAAAAACCTTTATGGTCGGTCAATCCATGTCACCACAGATAGAGCAGGGAGAGGCTGTACTTATAAATAAAGCCGCATATACTTTTTTAAAACCTAAAAGATATGATTTGATAGCATTTCAAAATACAGACGGAAGAGTGTGTATCAGAAGAGTCATAGGGCTTCCCGGTGAAAGTGTTAATATAAGAGAAGGTTCGGTTTATATAGACGGTGAAGTATTGGATAAATTTTTTGAGGCTTCATCAGGCGGTTTGGCGGCAGACGAAATTAAGTTGGCAAGTAATGAATATTTTGTATTGGGTGATAACAGAGTCGGAAGTGAAGACTCAAGGATCTCAACAATAGGAAATGTAACGGAAGATATGATTATAGGTAATGCATGGATCAGAGTATTGCCTGTAAAAAGGATAGGTTTTATAAAATAGAGCCTTATGAAAGGATAGTTTATGAAGATACAATGGTACCCGGGTCATATGACTAAGGCAAAAAGAGCTATGTCAGATGCCATAAAACTTGTGGATATTATTATAGAGATGACGGATGCCAGAGCACCTGAGGCTACAAGAAATCCGGAAATTATGGAACTGGGATCCAATAAGTCCAGAATTATTATATTAAATAAAGCCGATCTTTCAGATGAGAGTGCGAACAACAGATGGGCAAGCCATTATAAGGAGCAGGGTTATGAGTGCATGTTTATGGACTCCAGAAAGAAAAACGGAGTAAATGCACTAATAAAGGCTATAGAAAATGTTTCAAAGGACAAGAGAGAAAGAGATGCCAAGAGAGGAATTAAAAACAGACCTGTAAGAGCAATGGTGGCAGGTATTCCGAATGTCGGCAAGTCCACACTTATAAACTCGGTTTCAGGTAGAGCAATGGCAAAGACCGGAAATAAGCCGGGAGTAACAAAGGGAAATCAGTGGATAAAACTTAAAGGTCAGATAGAACTTTTAGATACTCCGGGAATACTTTGGCCAAAGTTTGAAGATGAAAACATCGGAGAGATGATTGCATTTATCGGCTCTATAAACGATATGATCATAGATATTAGAGAGCTGGGGCTTGAACTTATTAAATGGTTTATAAAGAATAAGCCTGAGATACTTACAGAAAGATTTGAGATGGAAGACGGTGATGATGAAAATGCCGTTTTAATAAAAATAGCAAACTTAAGAGGTTGTACAAAGAAGGGCAATGAGCTTGACTATGATAAGGCCGCGGGCATTTTTGTAAATGAGTTCAGGTCGGGAAAACTTGGAAGAGTAACACTTCAAATGCCGTAGGAAAACAGGATGAGGAAAATAAGTGAAGAAAAACTGACCCTTGAGAGAGTAAGACTTGAGGGCATGAGAGAATTTGAAAATAAATACAGCGATTTGGCATATATTGCCGGTATAGATGAGGCAGGCAGAGGGCCGCTTGCAGGTCCCGTGGTTGCGGCGGCGGTAATTTTGCCGAAGGACATCTTCCTTCCTTTTTTAAATGACTCCAAAAAGGTTACAGAAAAAAGAAGAGATGTTTTATTTGATGAAATAAAGCAAAACGCCATAGCGTACGGTATAGGTATTGCTTCAAATACTTTGATAGATGAGATAAATATATTACAGGCTACTTATGAGGCAATGAGAGAGGCCATAAATGCACTTGAAAAAACACCGGATATTTTACTGGTGGATGCCGTACATATACCTGATATAAATATAAAGCAGGTGGGTATAGTAAAAGGAGATGCAAAGAGTGTAAATATAGCCGCAGCAAGCATACTTGCAAAGGTCACCAGAGACAGGCTTATGGCTGAGTATGATAAAATTTATCCGGAGTACGGCTTTGCATCAAATAAGGGCTACGGTACTGCAACACATATAGCGGCTTTAAAGGAAATAGGGCCATGTGCCATACATAGGAAATCATTTATAGGAAACTTTGTAAGTGAATAAAAGAGAAATAGGAAACAAGGGGGAGGCAATTGCTGCCTCTTTTCTTGAAAATAAAGGAATTATAATACTTGAAAGAAACTACCAAAACAGATTCGGTGAGATAGATATTATTGCGAGAGAAGGTAATACATTATTATTTGTAGAAGTAAAATACAGGAAAGATGACAGATTCGGATATCCGCTTGAGTCTGTAGGATATCTTAAGCAACAAAAAATAAGAAAACTGGCAAGATACTATCTTAATGAAAAGCATTATTTCACACATAGTATAAGATTTGACTGTATAGGAATAATGGGTGAAAAGATAGACTGGTTAAAAGGAGCATTTTATTGAGTATAAAGATATTAAAAAAGAATGATAAAAATATTTTGAAGCTGAAAAAGGCAAAAAACGGAGTGGAATATTTTTCGTTTGAAGCATTGGAAAAATATACCTGGCTTATTAACGGGTTTTCCACAAGGATAGGAGGGGTGAGTGAGGGCCCTTATGCCTTCATGAATTTAAGCTTTAGCAGAGAGCCTGATAATAAAGAGGGTGTGCTTGAAAATTATAAGAGAATGGCAAAAGCCCTTGGTGTAAAGGAAGACAGTTTTGTGCTCTCATATCAGGAGCATTCAACCAATGTAAGAGTAGTGGATAAAAGTGATATGGGTAAGGGAGTATCGGTTGAAAGAGATTACAGAAATATTGACGGACTGATAACTGATGAGAGGGGCATTACCTTGGGAGCTTTT
>CAKAQP010000229.1 GCA_916720285.1 uncultured Lachnoanaerobaculum sp.
TAAATAATAATAAAATTATTCTTTTTTCATAATTTGAATAATTGCTCAGTGGTATTATTCCTATATGTAATGAAAACAAAATAATACATGCCATTATTGCTATTAATATTGCTAATATCGACAAAAGTTTTAAATAGATAGAATTTGTTCTATCTTCACACCCATTCTCCTTTTTTTCTATTGTCGAGAAACGTACATAAGAATCATACAGTGCATATACTGCAACGTTAAACCATGATGTTATAGATATAACAAAAGACCATAGTCCATAACTTTTATCTCCAACTGCATTCAAGAGATATGGGGTATAGAATATATTGATACATATATTCGCAAATAGTGTAATATATGAAATCAACGCACCTATCTTTATATTCTTTTTTTCATCTAATATTTTTACCATTTCTGTATTCTTTCTATCACTCATTAAAATACCATTTTGGCCATTTAAGTAATAACGTAAATATAGATATAGGATATAAGAAATAATAGAGCTTTTTTTTCTTCAAAATATTTTGTGGCTCATTAATTTTCTTATGCAGGCACCATACTGTAAACATTATTGTATACTTTATTCTACGCAAAATCCCTCTATTACATATTGAAAGTTGTGCCATACCCAATGCAAATCCTAACGGATTAGCATGAAATATTCTATAGCCTTTATTTGTATAGCCATCTTGTAAGTATCCCGATATAGAATAGACCTCATTAACAATCAGCATATCATAGTCTTGGTCTATTGCAGATAGCATAACATCTTCCGGTATAAATTTATCTTCTATCTCTGGATATAAATAATTTTTTATAATCTCAGTAAAGTATGCTCTACATGTGTCACCGACATAATTGTATTTTTGAATTAGTTTATCAACATTCATCACATATTTCCCCGATGGTATGTTGCTAGAACCAAGAGGTGAATTTTTGTTCCTTCCTCTTCGTGCAAAAACTCCTGCAACTTTTGTATTATCTAATCCGGAAAAACACTTCAAAAAATTCTCTACCGTATCCTCACAATAATAGTCATCTGAATCAAGAAATCCAAAATATTGTGTAGTACAATTTCTTATACCTGTATTTACCGCCCTCTGTTTTCCAGCATTGCTCTGATATATATATTTTATATCAATAATACCTTCACGCTTCCAATTATTTACTAACTCAGAAGTATTATCTGTTGAACCGTCATCTATTATTAACCATATAAAATCCTTACAAGTCTGATTACATAGTGCCCTATAGCTATTTAATAATGTGTGTGCACGATTATATGCTGGAGTAAACACAGTAAAATTCTTTTCCATAGTATATACCTTACAAACGAATTATCCTCTTAATTATCCTGCCTAAAGTAGCTTTCAATCCATCAAATTTCAATGTTCCTATCAAAACTGCAATATTATTTGCCATAGTTCTACCTAAAATAATATTTAATCTTTTTTTCACCTTTATTATATATAGTTCTCTTTCACCATACCAGCTGGCATCATACCTATGTATACTAACCGTATTATTTGTAATATTCATTATACGTGTTTCAGGATCAAATGGACACATATAATCCGATGGATATATTGTTATACCGCAAACCTTTTGTTTTTTTCCATTTTCCACAAATCCATATTTTTTTAATAGTTCAGTAGTGTATTCTACAATTGTTTTTTGATTATATGAACCATCTTCCATAATGAAAGCAATATTATTATAGAATTCCAATATATTTTCAAAAAATCCTCTTGTATCCACGTTATCATCAAATCCAATACCCAGTCCGGGTGCAACTGACATTTTCTCACATCCCATAAAGCTTCCGGCAGCAATTACATCTTTAAAGCTACGTATCACTTCTACATCCGTATCAAAATATATACCGCCATTTTCAAGAAGTATTTTAAATCTTGCAAAATCACTGACAAATGCCCATTTTTTTGCTCCATATGCTTCTTTAGAATACCTACATGAATTTACGTCGAAGTTTGACTCATTCCATTCAATGATTTCATAGTCAGGGAAGAACTTCTTCCAGCTTTCAATACATTCGAGTATTGATTTCGAAAGTTCATTTCCTCCAAACCAACAGTAGTGAATTTTCTTCTCCATTAATCTACCTTCTTTTTAACCTTGCCATTAAAAATTGCAGTTTTTTATTATAGTATTTTATCCTAAAATATTTATTCATTATATGAACCAATTTGTCTGAAGAATTTGTCATTTGTTTCAATACCCTGTCATAAAAAACAGGAATTATAGGATTTTGTGGCCCCTGACCTGAGTAATAATCAGTAACATTTTGTTCTGTTAGTGTAATCTTATTATTACTATTTAAACTTCTTAGAACTTCTTCACCATATTTGGTAAATGCAACAACCATACTTGTACCGTTTTTTAAATCATCCTTGGTATACTTCTTACCCCAATAATCACCTAATCTTAAATCTGCTTTGCTTGATAGTCTATAATTACACTCATAACACGATTTCATGTAACACACTTGAAGATCAAAATAATTGTAGAATAAATCTCTTGATTCCTTTCTACTTATTTTATTTATTCCATCAGTAAGAAATATCTCTATATTTCTCCATCCGGCTTCCTTATTGCGAAACCTAACCTCCTCAAGAGTGTTAAACAGTCCTTGCTCTTTCAAGTATTTCTCCCACAATAAGTATGACGGTACCCCATGACATATTAAATCAATCAAAATAAATTTTTCTTAAGTCTAAGGTAATTATCAACTCCTGCAATTTGGCAAGGTGTACCTATTATTACACCTTGACTTTTTCTTATCATATCCTCTAAATTTGATATAAAATCACTCTGCAAATATTTACTTCCCTGTATCTTACGCAATATATCTATATTATTGTTTGATACCTTTATATGCCTTGCTACTTTCTGCTTGTAATCATATGCACATCCGTATACATTCTTTCCCCTGCTAACTGCATCACTTAATAATTCATGTGCAATACCTCCTGATGTAGATATTTTTAAAACATTCAAATCACAAGATTTACTTTCAAATATTTTTGCTTCACCCAGTCCTTTCCCAACTTCGCCATTAAAGCTACACACCTTCTGACAAAGTCTACATCTCGTACATTTACTTTGGTCTACTACCGCTTGAAAAAATCCATTCATTACATTTATACTGATAGCACCACTATTACATACCATTGAACATACACCACATCCACAACATGTATTTGTAATTGTATATTCAATTGATTCTAAGTTTGAAGTTGATTCATATAATGATTCTTTCAGAAATTCTTTAGAGTATTCCCTTAAACTATCTAAACGATTACTTACAGAAATCCAATCTATCTTTGATGTTCTAACACAATGATTATAAAGGTTTCTTTTCAAGTTTAATTTTTCTAAAATATTTATTATACGAGAATTTTGTGATTTTGGATTATTATCACTAAATCTCTTAAATACACTAAATTCTCTTTGAAAGATAATAGAAAATACAGTTCCATGAAATGAATCAGTACATACATATGCTGCTTTTGAAAATAGACTAATGAATT
>CAKAQP010000230.1 GCA_916720285.1 uncultured Lachnoanaerobaculum sp.
ATAGAAAAGTATGAAAGTGTACTGATGAAAGCAATACAAAGAAAAAGAAACCTTGAAGAAGAGAAGAGTATAGACAATCTAAGGTTTCTGTGTGCAGATGCAAAGAAGCTTTCGGAGATATTTGAGGCAGGTGAGGTTGACAAGATCTTTCTTAATTTTTCGGATCCGTGGCCGAAGGACAGACGTGCAAACAGAAGACTTACATCACCGGATTTTTTAAATATATACGATACTATATTGAAGAAGGACGGCGTAATAGAATTTAAGACCGATAATGTCGGTTTATTTGAATATTCTTTGGATGTGGTAAAGGATTCAAAGTGGAAACTTGATTTTTGCAGCTTTGACTTTCATTCGGAAAAAGAATCTGAAGGAAATATAATGACGGAATATGAGGAGAAATTCTCAAGTCAAGGAAATAAGATTTGTAAGATGATTATAAGCAGATAAAAAATCACCTGCCAAAATCGGCAGGTGAAATAAAAAACTCCAATGATGACGGTCATTGGAGTTTGTTTTATGCATTGATACTATCAACAGCCTTTGAAAGTCTTGCAACCTTACGAGATGCATTGTTCTTGTGATATACACCCTTTGATGCTGCCTTTGTAATCTCAACGATAGCATTCTTAAGGTTCTCCTGTGCAAGCTTCTTGTCATTTGCTGCAACAGCACTGTCAACTTTCTTAATAGCAGTCTTTACTTTTGATCTGATAGACTTATTTCTCTCAGTTCTAACTAAAGCAACTTGAATTCTCTTCTTTGCTGATTTGATATTAGCCACATTTACCTCCAATAAATAAATAACTTTTTCTGTTGAATTAAATTTTAATTTTAAAAGTTTATATTGAAGCCTGGACACGGACAGTTCAATCTAAACGCGAATATAATTTTAGGATATTCTAAGTGGAATGTCAAGGTTTAAGAGAAAGTTTTGTTGAATAGATTTGATATTTATTTTATATGTATTTATAATAAAACACAGTAATAAAATATACAGTATGGGGAGCATGAAAACTTTGGATAGAGAAACAATAAAAAAGACATTACATGCACAAATCAATGTAAACGGACATATTATCGGAGCGGCTTTGGGATCGGGCATGACAGCTAAATATGTTGCCATGGGAGGAGTAGACTTTATAATGGCTCTTAGTGCCGGAAAATATCGTATTACCGGAAGAAGTTCTTATGCAAGCTATCTGTGTTATGGTAACAGTAATGATATTGTTATGGAATTGGGTACAAGAGAACTGTTGCCTATTATAAAAAACATCCCCATATTATTTGGAGTATTGGCATCAGATCCGGAAATAAACCTGTATGAATATATCAAGAAAATAAAAATGAGCGGATTTGCGGGTATTGTCAATTTTCCCACACTGGCATTGATAGACGGGAAGTTTCGTGAGGCATTGGAGGAGGAAGGAACTTCATTTGAAAAAGAGATTGAGGCAATAAAACTTGCCAATTACTTTGATTTATTTACAGTGGCTTTTGTAACTACAGAAGATGAGGCAATAAGAATGATAGATGCCGGAGCGGATGCTATATGCGTTCACCTTGGGCTTACAAAGGGAGGTTTCTTGGGAGCGAAGAGATCTCTGTCATTATATGATGCTCACAGGATGGCAGAAGATATATTTAAAGTTTGTGAGTCAAAAAATAAAGACATTATAAGAATGATCTATTCAGGACCGGCGAGTACACCTATAGATATGAGGTATATGTATCAAAATACGAGCTGTCAGGGATATATAGGAGGTTCTACATTTGAGAGAATACCTATAGAAAGGGCAATTCATAATACAACGAAGGCCTTTAAGAGCTACGGAGAGTTTAACAGTGAGGACTTGTTTGTAAAAGCTATAGACGGAAATTTAAATACAGCCGATTATACCGAGATGGCAAAAAGATATATTGAAGAGCATTACATGGAAGTAATTCAACTTAGAGATTTGGCCTTGGTGGCGCACATATCACCAACATATTACAGTATAAGATTCAAAAAAGATACCGGTATGTCATTCACGGAATATTTAATTTGGTTTAGGCTAAGTAAAGCCAGAAAACTCTTGAAAAATGGGAAAAATTCCTGTAAAGAAATAGCTATTGCGGTGGGATATACAGATTATGTTCAATTTACCAAAATTTTTAAGAAGTACATAGGAGTTTCTCCGGAAATATATCGTAAACAAAATAAATAATATTATAAGGAACAATCTCTTTCAATATTGATAAGAGGTTGTTTTTTGTTCTTATATTATAAAAGATAATATAAGAACAATGTTTAATATATAAAATACAATACAAATATAAAATAAACACAATAACATATAAAATAACGACATTCATTTTTTTTGTATTTAGGGTATTATTAAAGCATGATTATTTATATGGAATCGTAACAAGTCTAAACAGAAAGGAGCATAAAGATTAGATGAAAACTATCGCTGTAGCAGGTACATTTGATACTAAAGGAAAAGAATTTTTGTATGTCAAAGAGTTGATAGAAGAGCTGGGATTAAAGACATATATGATAAATACAGGTGTATTTGATTCTGAGATTGAGGTTGATGTATCAAATAAAGAAATTGCAAAAGAAGCGGGTTATGATATTGAGGATATTGTTTCAAGAAGAGATAGGGCAATGGCTACTGAGGCTTTGTCAAAGGGAATGGAGCTGTTGATTCCAAGGCTTTATGGTGAAGGGAAGTTTGACGGTATCATCTCATTTGGAGGTTCAGGAGGAACATCACTTGTAACACCTGCAATGAGAGCCTTACCTATCGGGGTACCTAAAATGATGGTTTCCACCATGGCTTCCGGAAATGTATCTCAGTATGTGGGAACAAGTGACATAATAATGATGCCGTCAATAGTAGATGTTGCAGGTCTGAATAAAATCTCAAAAACAATATTTAAAAATGCAGTACTTGCCATTGCAGGAATGGTGGGAATGGCGGATAAGATAAAAGAAGTTGAGGAAGATGGAAAGCCTTTGATTGCCGCTACAATGTTTGGAGTAACTACTCCATGTGTAGATTTTGCCAAAGAGTATTTGGAAGAGCATGGCTATGAAGTACTTGTTTTCCATGCAACAGGAACAGGTGGAAAGACTATGGAATCTCTGATAGATGCAGGATTTTTCAAAGGAGTACTGGATATTACAACAACAGAGTGGTGTGATGAAATAGTCGGAGGAGTACTTGGTGCCGGACCTAACAGATTGGAAGCGGCAGGAAGAAATAATGTTCCACAGGTTGTTTCTGTTGGTGCACTTGATATGGTAAACTTCGGACCGATTGATACTATCCCGGAGAAATTTAAAAGTCGTAATTTATATAAACATAATCCGACAGTTACTCTGATGAGAACTACAGTAGAAGAAAATATAAAATTCGGTCAAAAGATTGCAGAAAAATTAAATGCATCTTTTGGCAAGACCGTATTGATACTACCGTTAAGAGGAGTATCAATGATTGATGCAGTAGGTCAGCCTTTTTATGGAAGTAAAGAGGATGAAGCTTTGTT
>CAKAQP010000231.1 GCA_916720285.1 uncultured Lachnoanaerobaculum sp.
TGATGAAAGTCTGCTTGGCGACCCGTCTTTAATTATCTATTCTCCTGTAAAAGTATTTGGAGATAATGTAATAGTAACAAACGGTGATCAAACGGACACGATTTATGAATATCTAAAGACCGGTAAAAGCTTTGAAGATGCACTGAATACAAGAACTTTTGAACCTGATGCACCGAATTTTACACCGAGAATATCAGGACTTATTGAACTCAAAGACAGGCTTAAACTTAAACTTTCTATATTAAAAAGTGATGAAGGTGATGAAAATCAGACTTTAAGATTTTTCTATGATTATGACAATGTAAAAGCAGGCGAGGGATTTTTAATCCACACCTATAAAGAAAATTCGGATCCTCTAAAAAGTTTTGAAGGTGAACCGAAAAAGATACAGATAACCGGAGATATAAATGAATTCAGTGAAAAACTTTGGTACTCTCTTGATTCGGAAAATAAAATATCTTTGGCAGTCAGGTATATAAATTTGGAAACCGCTGAATATGTACAGGTTATAAAGAATAAGTTGGAGGGGATGTAATGAAAGAGTTGATTTTAAAGTATGGATGTAACCCTAATCAAAAACCTGCAAAAATTTTCATGGAAAACGGTGAGGACCTTCCAATAAAAGTACTTAGCGGAAATCCGGGTTATATAAATTTATTGGATGCATTAAACGGGTGGCAACTTGTTTCAGAACTGAAAAGAGTAAGCTCTTTACCTTGTGCAACAAGTTTTAAACATGTATCACCGGCAGGTGCGGCAATAGGACTTCAACTTGATGATGTTTTAAAGAAGATATATTGGGTGGAGGATGAAAAACTTTCACCTCTTGCCTGTGCATATGCAAGAGCCAGAGGAGCGGACAGAATGTCATCATTCGGTGATTTTATAGCCCTCAGTGATATTTGTGATAAAGAAACCGCTTTACTTATAAAGAGAGAAGTATCTGACGGCGTTATAGCACCGGGATACAGCGATGAAGCACTTGAAATACTTCAGTCAAAGAAAAACGGAAAATATAATGTTATTCAAATAGATGAAAACTATATTCCTGAGAAATCGGAAAAGAAGCAGGTATTCGGCATTACATTTGAACAGGGACATAATGACTTGGATATAAATATGAGTCTGCTTGAAAATATTGTGACTGAAAACAAAGATTTGCCTGAGAGTGCAAAACTTGATCTGCTTATATCTTTAATAATTTTAAAGTATACTCAGTCAAATTCCGTTTGCTATGTAAAAGACGGACAGGCGATAGGTATAGGAGCCGGACAGCAGTCAAGAATACATTGTACAAGACTTGCCGGAAATAAGGCGGACAACTGGTTTTTAAGGCAGGCTGAATGTGTGCTTAATCTTCCTTTTAAAGAAGGAATAAAAAGAGCGGACAGAGATAATGCTATTGATGTTTATATAGGAGATAACAGTGTAGAGGAACTTTTGACCGACGGAATGTGGAAGCACATCTTTACACAAAAACCAAGTGAATTTACAAGGGAAGAAAAAAAAGATTGGTTAAAGAATCTAAAGGGTGTAAGCCTTGGTTCGGATGCATTCTTCCCATTCAGTGATAATATTGAAAGAGCCCAAAGAAGCGGAGTGGAATTTATTGCACAACCGGGAGGCTCTTTAAGAGATGATGCAGTTATAGAATGTTGTAATAAATACAAAATAACTATGGCATTCACAGGCGTTAGGCTTTTCCATCATTAAGCATATTATTGAAAAAATTTATTGATTTAATATATATTTTATTATAAAATTTAAATAATCAATAGGTTTATAACAGTTTTTATTGATATTCCGGATATTATGGAGGGGTTATGGCAATATTAGTTACCGGTGGTGCCGGTTATATCGGAAGTCATACCTGTGTTGAATTGTTGAATGCAGGTTATGAAGTGGTTGTAGTAGACAATTTGGTAAATTCTTCAAAGGAATCACTGAAAAGAGTGGAAGAGATTACAGGAAAGTCTTTACGTTTCTATGAGGTTGATTTGTTGAACCGAAAGGCTCTTACAAATGTATTTAAAGAAAATAATATAGATGCAGTTATACATTTTGCAGGATTAAAGGCGGTTGGAGAGTCTGTATATAAGCCGCTTGAATATTATCACAATAATATTACCGGAACTCTTATTTTATGTGAAGTAATGAGAGAGTTCGGAGTGGAAAAGATAGTATTTTCATCCAGTGCCACAGTATACGGAGATCCGAAAGTAGTTCCTATTACAGAGGATGCACCTCTTGGTGTTATAACAAATCCATATGGAAGAACAAAGGGAATGCTTGAGCAAATTCTTACAGATTTACATACTGCAAATGAAAAGTTCTCAGTAATGCTTTTAAGATATTTCAATCCGATAGGAGCACATGAGTCAGGTAGAATCGGTGAAAATCCGAAGGGTATTCCAAACAATCTCTTACCTTATATCACACAGGTTGCTGTTGGCAAACTTGTATGCCTTGGAGTATTCGGAAATGACTACGATACTAAGGACGGTACTTGTGTAAGAGACTATATCCATGTTGTCGACCTTGCAAAGGGACATGTGAAGGCTCTTGAAAAGATGATGAGAGATCCCGGAAAGGTGGATATTTACAATCTTGGAACAGGTATCGGATACAGTGTACTTGATGTAATAAATGCATTTGAAAAAGTAAATGATTTAAAGATCAATTATGTATTCAAAGACAGAAGAGCAGGCGATGTACCTGCATGTTATGCAGATCCTTCACTTGCGTTTAAAGAACTTGGCTGGAAGGCTGAGAAAAATATTGAAGATATGTGCAGAGACTCTTTCAGATGGCAAAAAGCAAATCCGAACGGGTTTGAAGAGGAGAGCTCTGATATAGTAGTTAGAAAAGACGGTTCAGTTATTAAAAAATAAATATAAATTATCTGCCTTACGGAGTTTTCCGTAAGGCGGTTTATAAAGGAGATTATGCTTAGTAAAATACATACAGCAGGTCTTTTAGGTATTAATGCATTTCATGTCTGTTGTGAAACCGATATTGGTGACGGTTTACCGGGAATTATTCTAATAGGTTCTCTATCCGGTGAAGTCAAAGAGGCGGCAGACAGAGTAAAGACCGCAATAAAAAATTCTAAATATTCTTTTTATCCCAGAAAAATCGTTATAAATCTTTCCCCTGCAGAAATTAAAAAAGAAGGTTGTGGCTATGATTTACCTATTGCCATATCAATACTTGAGGCACTTGGAACTGTAAAATCAAATATATTAAACAAATCTCTCTTTGTAGGTGAGCTTTCACTCAGCGGTGAATTACTTCCTATAAGAGGAATACTGCCGATTGTTATATTTGCAAAAGAAAACGGTTTTGAAAATGTATTCCTTCCATATGATAATCTGGCGGAGGCAAATATAGTTACAGGCATTAAAAATTTCGGTATAAAAAATCTAAAAGATCTGATTGAAATTCTAAACGGTGAAAAAAAATATTCGGAAAATATTCAAATACAAATCCCGGAAACAAAAGAATACAGTGAT
>CAKAQP010000232.1 GCA_916720285.1 uncultured Lachnoanaerobaculum sp.
AGTACACCATGAAAAAGATTTTAGTGATAGGAACAGGTGGAACGATTGCTTCAAAGCAAATGGGTGAGGGATTGTCACCGGCACTCTCGGCACCTGAGATTTTGACATTTGTACCGGAAGTGGAAAAACTTTGTGAGATAGATGTGTTGCAGGTTTGCAATATTGACTCTACAAATATTACACCAAGTATTTGGCAGGATATAGCGAGAGCTATTGAAAGAAATTATGACTCCTATGACGGATTTGTAATTTTACACGGTACGGATACTATGGCGTATACTTCAGCTGCTCTCAGCTATATGATACAAAATTCCAGAAAGCCTATAGTTATTACTGGAGCTCAAAAGCCGATAAGTACAGACGGTACAGATGCAAAATTAAATTTAAGAGACAGTATTCTCTATGCATGTGATGATTATTCTCAAAATGTTGTTCTGGTATTTGACGGTAATGTAATTGCCGGTACCAGAGCAAAAAAGATGATGGCAAAATCATTCAATGCGTTTCATAGTGTGAATTTCCCGGTACTTGCAAGAATCCAGGAAAAACACATAATACGATATATTCCATACATACCTATGAGAGAGAGGGTAAGATTCTTCCTTGACTTAAGTGATTCGGTATGTGTATTAAAAATGATTCCGGGTATGAAAGAGGGCATGCTTGGATATTTATTCGATAACTATGATTGCATTATTATAGAGAGTTTCGGAGTTGGGGGTATACCCGACAATATGCTTGATAAATTCTATGAAGAGATGGAGAAGTGGCAGGAAATGGGCAAATTCATTGTCATGGCGACTCAGGTTGTAAATGAGGGCTCCAATATGGAGATTTATCAGGTGGGTCAAAAAATCAAAAAAGATTTCAGTCTAATAGAGGCATATGATATGACATTGGAAGCAACAATTACGAAATTGATGGTCCTGTTGAAAAGATACACATCATATTCCGATCTTAGAAGAGCTTTCTATGAAGAAGTAAATTATGATATATTATGTGCCTTTGAAGGACTGTAAAGTTTTATTTTGGAGATTGAAATGGGTTTAAGCAAGAAAATCTTGGGATTAATTTTTGTTTGTTTTACAAGTTGTTTATTATCAATGACTGCTTTGGCATCACCTCCTGTTTTAGAGGGATGGAAGCAAAATGATATAGGGTGGTGGTATAGACAGGTCGATGGCACATACCCGAGTGATTCTTGGAAAAACATAAATAAAAAGTGGTATTATTTTAATGATGACGGTTACATGGTGGAAAATTCATGGGTGGAAAACTATTATCTGGGTTCGGACGGTGCTATGCTTGTAAATACAATAACGCCAGACGGTCACTATGTACTTGATAACGGAGAGAAAACAGAAGATATTTTTACAGAAAACGATCAAAGACCTGAGCTTGAAAACAGTGAATTGGGAAATTTGATTGGACCGGGTGCAGAGTTAAGTTATAATTATGAGAATGTTGTAGATTCTTTGGCCGATGAGGATATCAAAGAGGTATCTACCGAAAATAACACTGTATCAGATAATGTAGATTCTTTGATCGGTGACGGTTTCAAAGAGGTATCTAATGATAATACAGCAGACACAAATACTTTAAATAACATTGATGAAAACTCTGTATTTGAAAATACAAATAACAGTATCGGACCCGTAGCTACAACCGAAACCTCCAACAGTATCGGGCCGGTTGCCGATGAAAACAATGATACGGCAAATCAGGAAACACCGAGTGCTATAGAGAGCGGTATTACTACTGTTCTAACGACCATTATCCCGAATGATAATGTTGACGGAGAAAGTGAAAGAGCAAGAGTTATAAGAGAACTCAGAGAATACGGACTGAGTGAAGCAGAGGCAAATTTATATTATTTGATAAATGAGTACAGGGAGAGCCTTGGACTTTCCAAGCTGTCATTCTCAAAATCTCTTACGAGTGTTGCAAGAGCTCATGTAAAAGATTCACATGATTACACACCAAGACTTCAGCTTGATGAAAGAGGTATTCAGGGCAATCTTCACAGCTGGTCCAATAACGGTAATTGGAGAGGTGGAGCATACACACCGGATCATGAACATGCAGAGATTATGTGGGATAAGCCTGGTGAATTGACAGACTATACGGGAGCAGGATATGAAATATCCGTATACCACAGTATCGGAATAGATCCTAAGTTGGCTCTTGATTTATGGAAGAGTTCTTCAGGTCATAATAAAGTAATAATAGGTGATAATGACTGGTCATTTATAACAACTATGGGAGTGGCTATGGACAAAAACTACTCTCATGTATGGTTTGGAGGAGATGAGGATCCGGCAGGTTATTATGACATTGAAGGATATGAAGTCATACATCCGTAAAAATTTTAAAAAATCGATTGACAAACAAAAAGAAAACTGGTAACATAGACACATTGAAAGAAAGCAGGTTCGCCTCACCTTAGCACAGGAGTGACTTTGGTTCATATAAACATTTTTTGATTTTTGATTAAATGATTATTTGGGCGGATAGTTTTCTATCTGCCTTTTTATATTGGTAAAGAAAATGGAGGTATAAAGGTATTAGCGAACAATTGATTAACGAACAGATTAAAGCTAAAGAAGTTCGTCTTATTTCATCAGAGGGTGAACAGTTAGGTGTAGTTTCAATAAATGAGGCAAGGGAAAAAGCAGAGGAAGCAGGCTTGGATTTGGTTCTTATTGCTCCAACAGCTAAACCCCCTGTTTGTAAAATTATTGATTATGGTAAATTCAGATATGAACTTGCCAGAAAAGATAAGGAAGCAAAGAAAAAACAAAAGACAATAGAAGTAAAAGAGGTTCGTTTATCTCCAAATATTGACACTAATGATCTTAATACTAAAGTCGGTTCAGCCAGAAAATTCTTGGAAAAAGGAAACAAAGTTAAGGTTACTCTAAGATTCAGAGGCAGAGAGATGGCAAGAATGTTCAAGTCAAAATATATTTTGGATGATTTTGCCGAGGCTCTTTCAGATGTGGCAACAATTGACAAACCTTCTAAGGCAGAAGGAAGAAGTTTGGTAATGTTTTTATCAGCAAAGAAGGCTTAAAGATATTGTAATAAAAGGAGGATTCATTATGCCAAAGCTAAAGACAAACAAAGCAGCAGCGAAGCGTTTTAAGAAAACAGGAACAGGTAAGCTTGTAAGAAACAAAGCTTATAAGTCACATATCTTAACTAAGAAGTCAACAAAGAGAAAAAGAAATCTTAGAAAAGATATCGTAACAGATGCTACAAACGCAAAAGTTATGAAGAAAATTTTACCATATCTATAAGTTGACGAAGGGTTAGGAGGTTTTTAAATGGCAAGAGTTAAAGGTGCTTTAAATGCAAAGAAAAGACATAATAGAGTTTTAAAACTTGCAAAGGGATATAGAGGAGCTCGTTCAAAGCAGTACAGAATTGCAAAGCAGTCTGTAATGAGAGCTTTAGCAAGTGCTTATGCAGGTAGAAAAGAGAGAAAGAGACAGTTCAGACAGCTCTGGAT
>CAKAQP010000233.1 GCA_916720285.1 uncultured Lachnoanaerobaculum sp.
TATTCTCATGAAGAGATTGAAAAAGCAGTATTTCATGCAGTAAGAATTACAAATGAGGTAATGCAAAAGAAGCTTGGACTTTCATTTAATGATGCCGGTATGCTTATCAGTGCGGTTGGAGACTTGAGATTTTGTCAGGTGGTAGATCCTGAGCGTACTGTTATGATGTGTATACCTAAAACTATACTTAAAGAATTGTTTTAGATAAAAGTATAATTAAATATTGATAGATTAATATTAGCCGGAGGATGAAAAATTCTCCGGTTTTTTACAGTTTAATTATCAATACATTGACTATATACCGATTACTTTTATAATGGAATCATATGATAAATTACTACAGAGTATACTAAGAAAGAATAAATGGAGAAAGTATGGATAAGGGGAATATATTGGTAATAGGTGACTCGGGGGTTGGCAAATCAACCTTGATCAATGCTGTTTTAGGAGAAGAAATTGCTGAATCCGGTTTTGGAGATAAGGGTACTACAAAGGAACTTAAAGTATATGAAAGCGATGTACTGGATTTTCGTATTATAGACACTGTAGGTTTTGAACCTTCATTTTTTAAAAGGATGGGTGCTATAAATGCTGTAAAAAAGTGGTCAAAAAATGCCATTAAAGAGGGAAAAGAGAATTCGGATATAAATGTTATATGGTTTTGTGTTGAAGGCACTTCGAGTAAATTATTTCCGGAGGCAATAAAAAGTCTTTCTAAAGCAACATCTATTTATCCATCTGTTCCAATAATAGTTGTAATTACAAAATCATATTCAAAGCCTGAGCGTGAAAGAAATATACAGATGGTTAAAGAGGTATTTGAAAAGCAAAAGAATACTAAAAATTTGAAGGGGATTATTCCTGTAGTTGCAATGATATATGAAATTGATGAAGAGCAATTTGTGGCGCAGGAAGGCATAACCGAGCTTATAGATATGACATATGAGCTGATACCTGAAGGTATGCAAGCAGCAAAAAAAGACATTGAAGCATTTAAACTAAACAGAAAAAGGTCATTTGCGCAAACAGCCATTGTGACTTTTACTTTAAGTGCTGTTGCAATAGCGGCAATACCTATTCCGCTTTCCGATGCAGTATTGTTATCACCTTTAGAGATTGGAGAAATAAATTCTTTAGCAAAGATATATGGCATTAAAAATGATAAAAACTCTAAAAGATTTTTAAATTCTGTCGTAGAAGCAGGAACTGTAGGTGTGGCTGCAAAGGCGGCTATAAATGCACTAAAGGCAATTCCTGCAATTAATTTGGCGGCTTCTGTAATAAATGCAGCTGTTGCAGGTGCTATAGTCCTTGGAATAGGTGAAGTGTGTGTGTATACATATGAACAAATTTACCTTGGAAACAAGTCTTTGGATGATGTGGATTGGATCAATAAAATAATTGAGTCTAAGTTAAATAAGCAAATAATTGAAAAGATAAATATGATAGTCACAGATGATGACTTTAGAAACGGCAATATAACTAATTTAAAGAAGCTGTTTACAAAGCTGTTGACAAAATAAAGGTTACAATGTTTATGATTGTATCATAGGAGCAATGGTATGAAGAATAAACTTAGCGGTGTTGAAGACACATTATATATACCGCTTGTTGCAAGAATTTATGCATCTAAGAGATTTCCGGACTTTTTCTATGACAAGAAAGCGTTGGAACTTGAGGAACATACTTTAAAATATATAACGGAAATTAATACTACAGAATTTTTCAATATGGCAAGTGCTTGCAGGCAGCAGACAATAGATAAAAAAATAAAAGCCTTTTTAAGGGCGCACAAAGAATGTAATGTTGTTTTTCTTGGTGCAGGGCTGGAAACAGCATATGATAGGATTGGCAATAAGACTGCAAAATTTTATCAGGTGGACTTACCAAATGTTATAAATATAAGGAAGAGTCTGCTGGGTGAAGCTGTAAATGAAAAGCTGATATCAGGTGATATGTTTACACTTGAATGGATAAATGAAATAGATATTAAACTTCCAAGCATGGTTGTGGTGTCAGGTGTATATCAGTATTTTACAAAGCCTAAAATTGTAGATATGATTAAAAGAACGGCAGAGCGTATACCAAAATTTGAATTGGTATTGGACGCAACAAATACTACAGGCTTAAAGTATGCAAACAGATATGTAAAAAAGACAGGAAATACAGATGCGACAATGTATTTTAGCATAGACGATGCCGACATGTTTTCACAAGAAGTGGGGATGAAATTAGTAAGCATTGACGGTTTCTTCTCTGATGCATTGCTACATTGTAAGGGGATGAGATTGAAGACAAAAATATATATGTACTTTACAGATAAACTAAGAAGAACTATGGTGATTCATCTATGTTCAAAATAGATTTCAGCAGGAGATTTTATGGCAATAGACGGAGTAAAAATTATAGACAGTGACGATGCCTATGATATATATAATGATATTGTGGAGCGATATAAGGATGGTGTAGATGTAGAGCTTATTAAAAGAGAATGGCTTGCTGAGGAAGCAAATTTTTGTACGGATGAGTTGTATACAGAGATATATTGGACAGCTCTTGCTTATTCACTTTGGAAGATAGGACATTTGGATGAAAATATAAAAGAAAAAGTGTTAGATATAATATCAAAAGGAGCAAGTGAACTTTGGAATGAAATAGATGAGAAGGCATTGAAAGCAAGACAAAAAGTACTCAATAAGCTCTCTGAACAGATTCAAAGTGAGAATCCACGACCGATTAAAAAGCCCAAGCCACAAAAAAGAAAAGAACCGTATTTTGAACTTGGAGATGTTATCTCGATAAAGTTTGAGCATGAATATGGTATTTGCTTTATTTCGGATCTGGAGGTAAGGCCAAGAAAGATAGAATATCATATAGCTTGTGCAAGAACCTTGCAAAATTCAGAGCCGACTATAGATGATTTTATTAACAGCAGTATTGCTTATAAGAAAATGAATACGGAGTTTGCACTTGAGACAGATTGCTGGTTTAATCATAAGGATCTGGGTGTATTAATGCCATATTTAAAGAAAATAGGTAAGGTAAAACTTAAACCTTACAGTTTGGGAGTACTCTCGCCTGCTGATTCACTTGAGCATTTTTATGATGACATTACAAATGAATCGGATCTATGGCCTTTTAAAACAATTGAGACAAACGAAATAATAGAAGAAATTTTGGAAAATTAATATAGGAGTAATTTACAATGGATAAAAAGTATTGTATAAAGCCTGAAGATATAAAAGAACTTTTTCACACAGACGGACCTGATGGTTGTATAGCATCAGACAGAATAATGGTAGATGGTGAAAAAATCGGTTATATGTACAGAGAACATGCAGATTATGACGGTGACAGCGGGTGGAGATTTACCGCAGGAGATGAGGATGAAGAGTATATGTCAAATGCTGAAAATTCTGGAATATATACTCTAAATGCGGTTGCCAATATTGATATGGATATTATTCCTTTTTTGAATTCGCC
>CAKAQP010000234.1 GCA_916720285.1 uncultured Lachnoanaerobaculum sp.
TTAATTATGCTCCTGTAGACGGCAGTACAGTAAATTCTATTGGGAATAATGTGGATACTTTTATCAGCGGAAATATAGTTGTTGAGTAAGATTACAAAAGGTAGGGGGCAGTATGAAAAGCTTTGTAAAGAAAAATATAATATTTTATATTTTGATATTTGCAGTGAATTCGATCATATTAATTGCAGCTAATTATGTGGTTGGAAATACTATATCAATACCATATGAGTTATATGAAACCCGAAGGGTATTTGTCCCTACCGAAAAGGTTAAAAATTTTGATTGGGATTTTTTGCTTGAGCGAAATGTAGTATTGGTAGCTGAGACATCAGATAGTAAGGTTGTGGGACTTTATGACCCGGGTATGTACTATTTTGTAAATTCCACAAAAGCACTTGACCCAAGATATTTAAGATATTTTTCAAATGAGGACTATCTAAAAAAGACCGATACAGGAGTAGCCCTTATAAATATTGATACTATGTTTCGAAGCGGAAAGCTAAGCCCGTACATAATAAAAAAGGGAATGAAAAGAGCAGCTGATACCTATAATATAGATATTATAGGGGCACTTGATATCGTTTCAGTAGGATATGGTTCACTTGAGGAGTCATATCCTACTGATGAATTTGCAATATTTAAAAATATCTTTAAATTAAATAGTAATCTTATAAAGAAGATATATGTAGATGTGCCGTATATAGATGTGCCGGAGACTGAAAAATTTAATGAAATGGAAAAGGTATCTGAAGTACTAAAAGAAAAAGGATTTACAGAGATATCTGAAAATAAAGCACAACCGGTGATAAAGGCATTTATTCATGCAGTATTAAATTACAGAAAATATGAGAGGTTTATATTATATTGTGCTATGGCATCATTATCAGTATTCATATACACCTCCGTGATATATTTGTGGAAATATAAGGAATATATTTATATCAGCAGAGTATGTGGTACCGATTTTTTTAAAATGTATAAGCTTATTTTAAAGTATAGTATTTTTCAGATTGTATTAATAAGTATGGTGGCATCTTTTGGAATTTGGATATATTTAGAACAGATAAAAGAAGGAATAATGAGTATCTTCGATTATATAGTTGTTGACTTTATATTTTTATTATTATTTTTATTATGTATAACAGGAGTATATATATTTGGATTTCTTAGATATTCAAGGGAGATGAGTTAATATATGCTGACTAATATGTTGCTGGGTATAAAAGATGCTATAAAAAATAAGATGATTGCTTTAAGCTTCTTTGCCATAACAGCATCCTTACTTATTGTTTTAGTAGCTGCAACATTATCTTTTAAAGATGATCTGTCTATGACCGAGGGGATTGGATATATGCATCTTGTTCCTATAAAATTTGTAGATGAAAAAGGTGATGAAGGAAAGAATATCCTTGAAAAGTTGGATAGTGTGTACAAGTATGGCGGTATAGCTATGTTTACTACAGTTTATAAATCAAGTAAAATTACTACGGATTTAAATGTTTTGGTATGTAATGGTGGTGAATATATATGGATACTGCCTGAAAGAGAGTATAACAGTTATTTTAAAGGAGATGTCAAAGGAGATGTTATCAATTGGAAACAAGTTGTAGATGACTTAGTTTATCAAGGATATGACAGAGAGTGGCTTAATTATTTCTTTTATGAACAGGAAAGTATATGTATAAAGATTAAGGATGATAAATATAAAAGACTTGAAGATTACAGTATTTCCATTCTGAATATTGCTTCAATAGTTGAGGAAACTTTTTTCAGTAAGGAAGATATAAAAAATGGTGTTGTAGATAATTTTGTACAAGTCTTTAAAGATTCATCATTTTATCTTAAAGTGAATAAGATAACCAAGGATTTTAAAGAGATGAATTTCATAATAAGTTATGTGTTTATTTATGTAACATTTATTATACTTGAAATCATTTCAGTGCTTTTTATTTTTTTAGAGCATATAAAGAATAAAATGCACAAAGTGTTTATGATACATATAACATATGGGGCAAGAAAAAGGGATATTATAATCAGAAATTTTACTATGAGCTTTTTGGTGATATCGGCAGATATTTTGATACTGTTTTATTTAAACAGGTTCAGATGGGATTTTGCTGCTACACTCATAGTAGTAATATCTTTGTTTTTTCTACTGATAATGCTTATAGCTAATGTGATTGCCACTTTAAATGATGATTTTTTGTCAGAAAGGAGTGACCAGCAATGATTGAAATGATTGATATAAAAAAACGTTATATAAATTCGGATAAAAATATTATTGACGGTTGTCCGGCTACATTTGATATCGGGAAAAGATATGCTTTATTTGGAGAAAACGGCAGTGGAAAGACCACATTTGTAAAAATTCTCGGACTCCTTGATAAAAACTTTTCGGGTACATATAGAATAAACGGAAAAGATGTCTTACGTATGTCGGGAAGTGATATTGCAAGACTTAGGAATGAAGTCTTCGGATTTATGTTTCAAGATAATAAACTTCTTGAGAATGAAAGTGCATACAATAATATATTTATTCCGCTTATCTATTCAAAAAAATACAGATATTTTGACAGAAAGAAAAGAGTTATTGAAATTGCCGAGATACTTGGAATTGAAAAGTTACTTAAAAAGAGAGTTTTCCAAATGTCAGGCGGAGAAAAGCATATGATTGCTTTGGCAAGAGCGATGGTAAATAATCCGTCTATACTGATACTTGATGAACCTTTTTCATCACTTTCTATTGAAAACAGAATGTTGAGCATGGAATATATAGATAATATAATGGATGAGAGTAAAATACTTGTAATGGTTACACATGACAGCAGGATATATGGTGATAAACGATATATTACTTTGAATATGACTGAGGGAAAACTTATTAATATAAAATAATTATGTAGGCAGTTGATTTTATAAAGCAATTGCCTTATTTTATTGAAGTATAAAGTATGATCTTACCGGGAAACTGAATTATTTGGATTAGGCATTAAATTACATTTTAGGGTATCAAATTACGTATTTACATAACTATATGAAAATGGTATACTATGATTGCAACAAAACAAATTTTCCCTGATGGGTATATACATATACACTTATTAAGAGTGACGGAGAGTTAAGGATCTGTGATGTCACGGCAACCCCTTTTAGGAAGGTGCCAACCTGAGCGAGAAATCGAGCAATGAGTGGAAACCTTAGTCCACCATTTGGTGGGCTTTTTTAGATATCGGCTTTATAAAAGATGGTTTATATTCTAAGGTTTATATATAAGTGTAAAAGATAGGAGAGAAATGGAAGAGAGAAGACTTTTTACTTCAGAGTCAGTTACTGAAGGACATCCTGATAAGATGTGCGATCAGATATCAGATGCAATATTGGATGCATATTTAAGTGCAGACCCGGATTCAAGAGTGGCTTGTGAGACAGCTACAACTACAGGTATGGTACTTGTAATGGGAGAAATCTCATCAAAGGC
>CAKAQP010000235.1 GCA_916720285.1 uncultured Lachnoanaerobaculum sp.
ATTGATACAGCTATAGCCGGAGGAAAAGGTGTGGTGGACCTGCTTACAAAAAACTGTAATTCAGAGACTGATGCTGATGAAAATAGTAATGATGACAATTTGAAATAGAAAGACGGTGTATATATGAAACTTTGGGGTGGAAGATTTACAAAAGAAACAAATAAACTGGTGGAGAGTTTTAATGAATCGCTTTCATTTGACCATAGATTCTATAAGCAGGATATCAGAGGAAGTATAGCTCATGTAAAGATGCTTGCAAAACAAAATATACTTACAGATGATGAGAGAGGTAAAATCATTGAAGGACTGAATTCTATAGAAAAGGATATAGAAAGCGGTGTATTAAAATTTGATGACGGTTCCGAGGACATTCATTCATATGTTGAAGCACATCTGATAGAGAGAATAGGTGAAACAGGTAAGAAGCTTCATACAGGAAGAAGCAGAAACGATCAGGTGGCACTTGATATGAAACTCTATGTAAGAGATGAGATAGATGAGCTTAAGGATCTTCTATATGAACTGCTTGGTGAAGTTCTTCGTATAATGGAAGAAAATACAACAACATATATGCCGGGATTTACACATTTACAAAAGGCACAGCCTACAACTCTTGCACATCATTTCGGTGCATATTTTGAGATGTTTATAAGAGACTTTGACAGACTTCGCACTACAAGAAAGAGAATGAATCTTTCACCTTTGGGCTCAGGAGCTTTTGCAGGAACGACATATGATCTTGACAGAGATTATGTAGCAAGCCTTTTGGAGTTTGAGACTGCTACAAGAAACAGTATGGATTCCGTAAGTGACAGAGATTATCTTTTGGAGTTACTGTCGGATCTTGCCATAATTGCCATGCATCTTAGCAGGCTGTCAGAAGAAATTATCATATGGAATACGGATGAATACAAATTTGTGGAGATGGATGACACATATTCCACAGGCTCATCTATAATGCCGCAGAAGAAAAATCCGGATATTGCCGAGCTTATAAGAGGAAAAAGTGGTAGAGTATACGGAAGTCTGATATCTCTTCTTACAACAATGAAGGGATTACCGCTTGCATACAACAAAGATATGCAAGAAGATAAGGAGATGTCTTTTGATGCTATAGATACTGTAAAAAGCTTGATAAAACTTATGAGCGGAATGCTCTCAAGTATGAAGTTCAATAATGAAAGAATGGCAAAAAGTGCAAGAGGAGGATTTACAAATGCAACCGATGCGGCAGACTATCTTGTAAAGAAAAATGTGGCTTTTAGAGATGCACATGAGATTGTCGGCAGACTTGTACTATACGGAATTGAGCATGGAAAAGCACTTGATGATTTCTCACTTGAGGAGTTTAGAAATATATCCGAGTATTTTGATTATGATATCTATGATGCTATTTCTTTAAAAACTTGTGTGGAAAAGAGAAATACCAAGGGAGCTCCGGGACTTACAGCTATAATGAATGAAATAAAAGAATCAAAAAAGCTTTTGGAGTCTATAAAGAAATAGGAAATTTATGAAATTAAGAAAGAATGATATATATCTGATAATTGTTGTAGTTATTCTTGGAATTGCTGCAGGACTTTATATTTACTTAAATAAGAAGCCGGGCGGCAAAGCCGTTTTAAAGTATGGGAACAATCAAAGTATGGATATTGATTTGTCAAAGGATGGTAAAATAAATCTGGAAAGTAACGGTATAGAGATACATCTTGATATAAAGGAAGGGGCAATAGCATTTATTCAAAGTGAATGTCCAGACCATATCTGTGAAAGATTCGGTTATATAAAAAATGTAGGTGAGTCGGCAATTTGTTTGCCGGCACAGGCTTCAGTCACAATCATCAGTGAATAGGAGAGAGTATGGTTTCAAAAAAGATGTTGGATCTTGGAAAAATAAGGTCAGGTATAAGGGATATATATGAGTATGGAAATAAACTTGCTGAAGAAATAGGAGCTGAGAATGTACTGGATTTCAGTCTGGGAAATCCCAGTACTCCTGCACCGAGAGAAATCGGAAATACTATAAAGCATATAGTCAGTGAGCTTTCTCCAAAGGAATACAACAGTTATACTTCGGCACCCGGTGATAGGTATACCAGACTTGCTGTAGCAAGAAATTTGAATACACGCTTTTCTACAGATTATAATGAAAATAATATCTTTTTAACCTGTGGTGCGGCAGCATCTTTGAATATTATATTTAAAGCTGTTATTGAATGCGAAAATGATGAGATAATAGTAAACACTCCGTTTTTTCCGGATTATAAGGTATTTATAGAAGGTCAGGGAGCAAAGTTTGTATTGGTAAAATGCAGTGAAGATCTCACACTCGATATAGATGAGCTTGAAAAAAATATAAATTTTAATACAAAAGCAGTTTTAGTAAATTCACCAAATAATCCTTCAGGAGTGATTTATCCGAAAGAGAACATAGAAGCTTTGGTAGATATTTTAAACAGAAAACAGAAAGAATATGGACATCCTATTTTTTTAATAAGTGACGAGCCGTACAGAGAAGTTGTATTTGTAGAAGAGCGTCCGGAGTTTTTACCGAATTTATATGACAATACATTGGTGGCGTATTCATGGTCAAAATCACTTTCTCTTCCGGGAGAGAGAATAGGTTATATTTTGGTACCGACTAATGCTACAGACTATACGGATATATATGCCGCAATAAGCGGAGCAGCCAGAGTACTTGGATATGTTTGTGCTCCTTCATTGTTTCAGAGGGTCATAAAGGATTGTATAGATGTTAAACCAAATATTGAAGTATACCAAAGAAACAGAAATCTTTTATATACAGCATTGATTGAAATGGGATATACATTGCCGAATCCTAAAGGTGCTTTCTATATGTTTATAAAGTCACCAAATAATGACGGAAAAGATTTTTGCGAAAGAGCAAAAAAATACAATATGCTTTTGGTACCGGGAGAAGGATTCGGAATGAAAGAATATGCACGTTTATCCTTCTGTGTAGACACGGAAAAGATAGAAAAATCCGTAAATATTTTTAGAGAACTTATGTCTGAGTATAATCCGGACTAGATTTATAAGAAATTTACAAGAAAATTTTTAAGGGCTATAAAATTGGTAACTGTTACCAGTTTTATAGCCCTTTATTATGCAGTATCACGATTATATACTTTTTTAGTAAAATATATTGACTATTATATATAATGTTTTATACTTTACTATAAGAGTAAACTTTTTAAAATACATATAAACAGATATGTGTTTATTACATTATAGTCAGTTTTCTATAATGTGAATGAGTTGTGATTGACAGCTCAAAATACCGGTTTTATATCGGTACAATAATTTAAGTGGAGGGAATATATGTCTTATCAAACAACAAAAGAACATGAGTTGCTTAGAGAAAAGGTTCGTGAGTTTGCGGAGAGAGAAATAAAGCCGATAGCTTTCAGTCTTGATGTAAAGAGCGAATTTCCAACTCAAGTTGT
>CAKAQP010000236.1 GCA_916720285.1 uncultured Lachnoanaerobaculum sp.
TATTCTATGGCGTTGGCTCCGGCCACAATCTCTGTAAGCTCTTGAGTGATAGCACCCTGACGAGCTCTGTTATACTGTAAGCCGAGCTTATCTATAAGTTCTTCCGCATTTGATGTTGCGGAATCCATAGCGGTCATTCTGGCACCATTCTCTGAAGCAACAGACTGCATCAGACCGCCATAAATAACAGAAGAAATGTATTTTGGAATTATAGCATCCAATACTTCATCTTCATTGGGAGAATAATTCATAAGGGCTCTCGGACCCTCACTTTCTGTAGTCTCAGGCTGTAATAAATCTTCCTTGCTTATAGGAAGCAATTTCAAAAGTACAGGATCGTGTACCACCGTATTCTTGAAATTGGTATATATCACATAAATCTCTGAGAGCTTTCCGCTTTCATAGTCGTCAAGCAATACCTTTGTAATATCTGCGGCATCCTTGTACAGTGGCTCTTCCACAATCTCTGAAAAGTCTCCCTCTACTTCAAAACCTTTATGTAAGAGTGTATCTCTACCTTTTTTACCCACTGCATATATAAGTGTTTCATTGCTTTTGAATTCGCTTATTACCTGCCTGCTTACAGCATTGTTATAGCCTCCTGCAAGACCTCTGTTACCTGTAATAACCAATACGCCTGTCTTACCGCCGTCATTTTTCTTAAGATACTTATGAGATATATTCTCACTTTTCTCAAGCATTGATGCGATAGTTTGATACATTACGGTAAAGTATGGCTTGGAAGCATCCGCTTTTGTTCTTGCTTTTTGAAGCTTAACCGTTGCTACAAGCTTCATGGCTTTGGTAATCTGAGCAGTGCTTTGTATCGCCGCACGCCTGCGCTTTATTTCCTTCATTGAAGCCATAATACACCTGCACTATGCTTTCTTACATTCATTGATAACATCTGTAAGTCTTTTTGCCAAATCGTCGGAAATTTCTTTCTTATCTCTAATTTCAGCAGCTATCTCAGGATGCTTGCTCTCTATAAATCTGAACAACTTATCCTGGAACTCAAGTACCTTCTCTGTAGGAACATCAAGCAAAAGTTTCTTTGTAGCGGCAAAGATAATAACTATCTGATACTCTACAGGCATCGGCTTGTAGTTTGGCTGCTTTAAGATCTCTCTGATTCTCTCACCCTGTGCCAACTGATTCTTTGTAGCTTCATCAAGTTCTGAACCGAACTGTGCAAATGATGCAAGCTCTCTATACTGCGCAAGCTCCAATCTTATAGGTCCTGCAATCTTCTTCATCGCCTTGATCTGAGCAGAACCACCTACTCTTGATACTGAAAGTCCGGCATTGATAGCAGGTCTGAATCCCGAATTGAACATCTCTGTCTCAAGGTAAATCTGACCGTCTGTAATAGAAATAACATTTGTAGGAATATACGCTGAAACGTCTCCTGCCTGTGTCTCTATTATAGGCAATGCGGTAAGTGAACCGCCACCAAGGTCTTCCGACAATCTTGAAGCTCTCTCAAGAAGTCTTGAGTGAAGATAGAATACATCACCCGGATAAGCCTCACGGCCCGGTGGTCTCTTAAGAAGGAGTGAAAGTGTACGATATGCGGCAGCGTGCTTTGTAAGATCATCGTATACTACGAGTACATCATCTCCTCTTTCCATCCATTCCTCACCTATAGCGCAACCTGAGTAAGGTGCGATATATTGAAGCGGTGCAAGATCACTTGCAGTAGAAACTACTACTGTAGTGTAGTCCATAGCACCGTAATCCTCAAAAGTCTTTACAATTGATGCAACAGTAGAAGCTTTCTGTCCTATAGCTACATAGATACAGTGAACATTCTGTCCCTTTTGATTGATTATAGTATCTACAGCAATAGAAGTCTTTCCTGTCTGTCTGTCACCGATTATAAGCTCTCTTTGTCCTCTTCCTATAGGAATCATGGCATCAATAGCCTTTATTCCTGTTTGAAGCGGTGTATCTACCGATTTTCTTTCGATAACACCATGTGCAACTCTCTCTATTCTTCTAAAGGTATCTGAAGTTATAGGTCCCTTTCCGTCGATTGGCTGTCCAAGCGCGTTTACAACTCTACCTGTAAGTGCATCTCCTACAGGAACCTCTACAACTCTACCTGTGGTCTTTACTGTATCACCCTCGCTGATATTCTTCTTATCACCAAGTAAAACAGCACCGACATTGTCCTCTTCCAAGTTAAGAACCATGCCGTAAACATCCCCCGGGAATTCCAGAAGCTCACCCTGCATAGCCTTTGCAAGACCATGTATTCTGGCAATACCGTCTGCTACCTGGATAACAGTACCCACATCTGATACCTCGAGTTTAGTTGAATACTTGTTTATCTGCTCTTTTATAACTGAGCTGATTTCTTCAGGTCTTAGATTCACTAGACTCGTACCTCTTTTCTTTAAACTTTTTGCCGGTAATACGGCTTATGATAACATTTTTCTCATCTTATCAATTCTTGTTTTTACACTTGAATCCACAACTCTGTCACCGATTCTGATGACAATACCGCCTATGATACTCTCATCTACCACGTATTTCGCTTCAAGAGACTTATAATGTGATGACTTCAAAAGTTCATCCACTATTCTCTCCTTCTTTGAATCATCAAGCGGCAATGCTGTGGTAATAGTTGCCTTTCCGATAAGAAGAAGCTCCTTTATACAATCTATAACATAATCAAGTATAGATATAAGTTCAGCCTGTCTCTTCTTTTCGATTACAGTCAATAAAAATCCCAATGAATCCACACTGATGTGATTCTCAAATATTCCCTTTACAAAATCAATTTTTTCTTCATCATCCATCTTAGGTGAATCAAGAAGTCCCATGATTTCATTGTTTTCGGTAAAAATATTCTTTACGGATTTTATTTCTTCAAGTGCATCAATCAGATTGTTCTTTTCAGATACTACCGACACATAAGCATCTCCATATACTTTGGACACTAATTTTGCCATGTACCATCTCCGATTTCTTTTAAAGTCTCTTCAACAAGTCTATCCTGCACTTCAACATTCATTGCAGAATTGACTGCCTTGCTTGCAATAATCGAAGCCACATCCACAATATTTGACTTTACTTCTTCCATGGCTTTCTTCTTTGCCAGCTCTATCTCATTGTTAGCTCTGTCAGTAATTCTCATAGCTTCGGCTCTCGCCTCTTCTATGATTTCATTTTCTCTATCCTTTGCCCTTTTTCTTGCGTCTTCCAAGATAGCGTCAGCCTGCTTTTTGAAACCTGCCAACTTTTCTTCGTATTCCGCCTTCAGAGCTTCAGCCTGTGCCTTCGCCTCTTTTGCGCTATCCAAATCTCCCGCTACACGCTCTCTTCTTTTCTTGAGCATATCCTTTGCAGGATTAAAAAGCAAATAGGAAAGAATAAAGAACAAGAAAAGGACCGCAAAGCCTGTGATGGCTGAATCAGCCAAAAGCTGAGGGTCAAATCCTATCAGTCTTTCCATAAACC
>CAKAQP010000237.1 GCA_916720285.1 uncultured Lachnoanaerobaculum sp.
AATTGCATCAGAGTCTAAAGTCTTTGCTTCTCCTGCAACCTCATAATATAATTTACCTTCATCGACCTTAGTCACCTTTGCACCTGTAACTATCTCTACAGATTTCACTTCCAATACTTCACGGATAGCCTTTGCAATATCCTCATCTTCTCTAGGCAAGAATACATCACCGTCCTGAACTACAGTTACCTTACTACCGAAATCAGCATACATAGATGCAAACTCAAGTCCGATATAACCACCACCTACAATAGTTAGTCTTTTCGGTAACTCCTCAAGATTCATAATAGACTCTGATGTATATACACCTTTACTGTCGGCTCCTTCAATCTTAGGTATTACAGTAACCGAACCTGTGTTGATAATAAACTTATCAGCTTCAATTTCTATGTTTCCATCTTTTGTTGAAACAACTATATGGTGATTATCCTTAAATGACGCCGTTCCGTCAATGATGTCAACACCTGTGCTTTCTACCTTATCATAATTAGCCTTATTAAGAGCTGCTGTAAGTTTTTTCTTTTCAGCAACCGCCTCCTTGTAATGCTGTGCTTTTTTTTCAAACTCTCCGTTTGGAGATTTTGATGCATCTGTTATAAGACGCTTTGAAGGAATACAACCTACATTAATGCAGGTACCTCCATACATATTTTTATCTTTCTCAATTAAAGCAACACTCTTACCGGATTTACTGAACTTTGCGGCAAGTGTCTTGCCTGCTTTACCGAAACCGATAACAACTATATCATAATTAGCTTTCATAAGCTTTACTTCCTTTCAATTTGATTTTATATTATTATACACCCGATTTTATACAATTGAAATACTTAAAATTAAATAATTATAATTCTTCAATAACACTATACTCCATATCCCCACTGTTCCAAATATACATAGTAGCGGATACAGGATTTTTTCCTTCTTCCCAAAGCCATCCTGAATAAGTAGTTGAATTTGAAATATACAACAACAGTCCTCCATCGGTCATAAAACTATATTACAGACACTCCTATATACAATACATTCTCTATAAAAGATTTGAAAGTGATCTCATTACAAGATCAATATCCTGATTTTCCAGCTCCTGTATCACATGTAAATATGTTTTCTGTGTAGTAGTCATACTTGCATGTCCAAGTCTTCTTGCTACACTGGCAATAGATACTCCTGCATATAACAAAATAGAAGCATGTGTATGGCGGAGTCCATGTACAGAAATAACAGGGATATTAATCTTTTTACAGTACCTCACCAAAATATCATTAACTGTAGAATTATAGACATTATTATCCCTTACAAATATAGGCTTATCTGCCGGAAGATCCTTTACAAGTGTGGCAAATTGCATCACCACCTGCCAGTCAATCTGTATCTTTCGCACTGACGACTTGTTTTTTGTAGGTGAAAAACCACCGCCTTCCTTATAATTCCATGTCTTATTTACCGATACAGTCTGATGTGCAAAATCAAAATCGTTCGGTGTAATAGCAAGACCTTCTGAAAATCTCATTCCGGTCTTTGCCAAAAGTAAAATAAACCAGTCCCAACTCACCTCATCTTCAAGAGTCAGACTCTTTAAAAGACTGTGCAGTTCAAACTGGTTCAAATACTTGATTTTCTTATTTGATGGAATTTTACCCTTGATAATAACTTTCCTTGTCGGATCTCTTGGAACAAGTCCTTCATCCACCGCATCAAGTATAGCTCCCTTTAACTGGTGATGGAAATCCATAGTTGTCTGACGCTCATGCTCCTTGGCATAATCATTAATTATCTGCTGGTATTCAACCCTTGAAATATCACATAGACGAAGCTGTGGAGCCAGCTTCTCAACCCATATAAGACTCATCTTATACTTTGACAAAGTTACATCTCTGATTGCACCTTCCTTATATATTGCTATCCATTCCCTATAAAAATCTTTCAATAAATCTGTTGATTGAAAATCCTTAGGCATATCTCTCCTTCCTACCGATGAAGGACCTGCCTAAGGATATTATAAAGCTTTGATATTAAATTATTCTACATCTTCATTATCAGGATCCTTAATATCTATATCATATAAAATATAGTCTCTCAATAATTTTTCAGCATTATTTCTAACTACAAATGGAGGAAGCTTTTTTCCCTCAAGTTTCGTGTAATATTCTGTTGCAGGCTCATTTGCTATAGATTTTTTCAATGCATCATATCTTCCGAACTCATCAAGATTTGACTCTGTTACCTTAGACTTTTTGATTTCTACAAGCAGACCTTCTTCAACTCCCAGATATTTTACAAACTTTTTTATTTGTGACATTTCCTTATTTTTTGCATACATCACTATATAATCTCTAAAAGTCATATCTTTGCCAAGCTTTGCATCCCCTGATTGTATATCATGAAGAAAAATATTTGCATACTTTTGTTCCTCCTGAGAAAGCATTGCAAAAGATTTATGAAGCTCCTCAAGTGTAGCCTCTCTCTCTTCTTTACTTACATTAGGATCATAAAGCTGTTTTTGCCACTTCTCAAATCTGGAATTCATATAATCATTATCTATAATACCTGTATTTTGTTCACTTAAATACGGATCAACAGTAAATGTAATCTCATTGTCATCTCCACCTGTAGAATCTGTGGGTTTACTTAGTTCCTTATATCTTTGCAAAAGTATATTATAATCTTCTTCACTTGGAATTACTGTGATAATACCTTTACGATTATCATCATCATCAATCTTGATTGAATATTCTTTTATATCCCAGCTAAATCCTTGTATTTTTGCAGCCTGTAAATATGTGGAAAACTCTCTGAAAAGCTTTGCAAACTTTGCCTTCGACTCAGTATCATCAGGAAGCTTTTGCATATCGGTAATATTTGCCTGCTTAAACACAGCCTCCATATCCTTAAACGATATATTCATATGCTCAATATTATCAGGCAGATGATCAGCAAAAAGTCCTTGAGGCCTGTCTCCGGAATAAAGCTTCATGGCGTTTTCTATATTATTTTTCATTGTATGCGGCATTCTATAGTATTTTATAGATCCGAAAGGTTTTTCATTTATATTAAAAAGTCTGTTTGTTCTTGAAAATGCCTGTATAAGATTTTGATATTCCAAGATCTTATCAAGATATAATGTATTTACCCACTTGGAATCAAAACCTGTAAGCATTTGATTTACAACTATCAATAAATCAAGCTGAGATTTTTCTTTCATGCGAACAAACTGTCCCTTATGAGCGAGTCTGTCTGATACCTCCAACTTAAATTTTGCATATCTTGCAATATCCCAGTTTGTAGAATACCAATTATTGTAATCATTAAGCATTTCCACAATACCGTCCTCTTTTTCCAAAGCCTTGTCACCGCTTGCATTGTCAATAGTCGGATCAAACAGCCCCGTTACCTTCAAATCCGGATATATTTCACGAAACTTCCTGTAATAACT
>CAKAQP010000238.1 GCA_916720285.1 uncultured Lachnoanaerobaculum sp.
TTGCATAAGATGCTATATTATCGCTGTTCATTGCCCACTGTAAGAACTTACCTGCAGCATCAGGATTCTTTGAATCTCTTGTAATAGCTGCAGCCCAGTCACCTGTCGGTGATGCAGCCTTGCCGTCATCTGCTACAGGGAAATATGATACACCCCAGTTAAGGTTTGACTTCTCAAGATCTGCAATATTCCATGAACCGCCAAGTAATGTAGCAGCTTTACCGTTAAGGAACTCATCCTTAACAGGATCAAGATTTGCATAACCGTTCTTTATAAACTCATTTAAATACTCTGCTGTCTTTATACTTGCATCCGAATTCACATACCCTTCAGCCTTAGAGCCGTCATCACTTACAAACTGTGCTCCGGCTTCTGTAAAGAATGAACCGAGTGCATAGATAATGCCCTCTCCCTTATCCATAATTATATTTGTTCCTACATAATCGTCTGTTGTAAGTTTCTTTGCATTGTCAAGGAACTGACTCCATGTCCATGCCTTCTTTATATCTGTATCTGAAGGATATTCTATTCCTGCCTTATCAAGATAATCCTTATTGTAGAATAATGCCACTGAAGACTCTGTAGGTGCTATTGCATAAAGCTTTCCGTCATATGTATCAGCCTGAACCGTACTTGGCATAAAGTCCTTTAAATCATCTGCAGTAAAATAACTGTCAAGCGGAACTGTAATACCGTTTGCCGCATAGTATGAAACCATAGGACCGTCTACATACAAAATATCAGGAAGATTTCCGGATGTTGTAGCTGTAGTAATCTTATTCTCATATGCATATGCATCGGCTCTGTCTATAGCTTCTCTCTTAACCTGAATATCAGGATTTTCTTTATTCCACTGATCAATCTTCTCTACCCACCATGCCTCAATAGCTGCCGTATCTGTCGGGCTCCAAATAGTTACATTGGTAACACCGTCTGCACTCTTACTTTCTGCAGCCTGTGAGCTTCCATCTCCTGCACTGCTTGAGTCTGCCTGCTTTGTTGTACCTGCATTATTTCCACAAGCAGCCAACATACCTCCAAGTGCCAAAACACCTAAAGTTCTTAAAACTTTTTTCATGAATATACCTCCTAGAATATTTACATAAAATACTACTTACAAGTAGTTTGGTTTATAAGTTTTTCCACGAAGTCTCATAAAACATACCGTTCTTACATTTTAAACTGTATTATTTTCTTGAAACCCATTGTGGAACGCGTTCCATATCTTTAAGTGTATTTTATCATATACAATAAAAATGTCAATATAATATTTCACAGTTATCTTTGTCTATTTTACACTAAAATAAAAATGACTGATAACCAGGTAAGTCATCAGTCGTATACATTTATTATAATTCCTGTATTGATTTATTAATACCTATTTTTCTGCTTTTAGAATCCCAGACTATCATTTACCAAAATAACATGTATTCTACCCTTGTGACGAGAATATCTTGTTACCAAAAACTGACAGCATATGGTGTCAGGTGATTTACAGTCTGAGCATTTTCCTGTAATCTTGCAAGGAGTCTTTATATCAAATCTCTGTGTATTCGCTGTAGCGGCAACATTTCTGGCACGCTTCATAGCGCTGTCTATATCGGAACATATCTTATTGATTCCAACAATAAACACAACTTTTTTCGGTCCCTGTGCTATACATGATACACGATTGGCATTCCCGTCAATATTTACAAGAACTCCGTCATCTGTCATAGCATTGGCACTTGAAAGAAATATATCGGCATCATATGCCGCCAAAAGAGCTTCTCTTGGTTCCATCTTAGCCCTGTCCATATAATTATAATTACCTTGCTCAAGTGCACAAATCAATCCTATTTCATTTGCACTCATACAACCTCCCATAGCAATGTTGCTATTTTCCAGTATAAGTTCAAGCGCAATCTTAAGTGCCTCTTCTTTATCCTTTGCATAGTACCCTGTCATATTTCTGGATTTCAAACCTTTGATTACGGTATCTGCCAACATTTCATTTCTCTTTTTTAAATTCTCGTTCATACATTCTCCTCTTACTTACTATCAATATATTTGAGCATTGATTTTTATTTACTTATCCAAGGTACTTGCTCTTTCAAGTGCCCTATCTATATTTTCACAGAAGTTTTCTCTTCCCGCTTTTTCTATAAATCCTGCCTTTTCCATTACCTTCATCGGTTGCTCATTTACATGGGATAATATCAAAGTCATATTTCTTTTTTTGCAAATCTCAAGTAACTCTTCCAAAGCTTCCAATCCTGAAATATCCATTGCCGGCACATTTCTCATACGAAGAACCAGTACATTTTTTTCGTCTTCATTTGCTATATTAAGTAAATCTTTTGTAGCACCAAAAAATAATGCTCCAAAAATCTCATAAACTATTGTATTTTTAGGTACAGCCTTAAAGTCGGAATTTAGTGCATACTCATCCGAATCTGATTTATCCACCCATTGGCGTACATTTGCAATATCGGACATGCGCTTTAGGAAAAGAAATGCCGCAATAATCATACCGAATTTTATAGCCATTACCAGGTCAAATAGCACCGTTAAAAATAAAGTAATCAATAAAACAGCAATATCACTTTTAGGTGCTGTTTTTATTATGTGTACCACATTTCTCCATCCGCTCATATTGTATCCGACTATAATAAGAATGGCAGCCAGACAGCTCATAGGAATAAGTGATGCATATGGCATCAAGAATAATAATATAAGTACAAGGGTGATTGCATGAACCATACCTGCTATAGGTGTTCTTCCACCATTTTTAACATTGGCGGCAGTTCTTGCAATAGCTCCGGTAGCAGGTATTCCTCCAAAGAGTGCCGACATTATATTGCCGACTCCCTGTCCGATAAGCTCTGCATTCGGACTGTGATGACTCCCTGTCATTGTATCCGAAACCACACAGGATAAAAGAGATTCTATAGCAGCCAATATAGCTATGGTAAATGCAGGTGATATCATCTTAGATATAAGCTCAGGTGTTATACCCGGAATACTAAATTCCGGAAGCCCGGCTTTTATAGTATATAGATCACCTATAGTCTTAACCGGAAGATTTCCGAACTTTACAATTAGAGTTGTAACTATGATTGCAATCAAAGATCCCGGAATCTTCTTAGATACCTTTGGCCAAAATATCTGAATAAGCAGTGCCAAAAGTCCTATTAAGAATGTAGCGAAACTCAATGTGTGAAAGTTCTTAAATAGAGCAATCATCTTCTCTACAAATTCCGCCGGTACAGCTCCCATCTGTAGTCCAAAGAAATCTTTTATCTGTCCGGCCACAATGCTTACGGCTATACCGAAGGTGAATCCTAGTGTAATAGTCTTAGGTATGAACTTTATTAAGTCTCCAAGTCTGAAGATACCCATAAGTATCAGCATAAATCCTGCTATTATGGTGGCAACTGTAAGTCCTGCCA
>CAKAQP010000239.1 GCA_916720285.1 uncultured Lachnoanaerobaculum sp.
AGGGAAGGCATAACCCCCCTAAAATTTTTATTTCTTATCGAATTTTTCAAGTGCGTCCCATACACCAAGAATATACATTACACCAAGTGCTCTGTCATACAGACCGTATCCCGGTCTACACTTCTCATCCCAGATATGTCTTCCATGGTCAGGACGAATATATCCTGTATATCCAAAGTCATGATATGCCTTGATTATATCTAAGATACCTACATCTCCGTCACAATCTCTATGCGAAACTTCAGAGAAATCGCCTCCCTCATAATGTTTTACATTTCTTATATGTGCGAAGTAGATTCTGTCACAGTGTTTTCTTACTATATTTGCAACTCTGTTTTTCTCATTTGCACCAAGTGAACCTGAACAAAGTGTAAGTCCTGAATAAGGATTATCTACAAGTTTTAAAAACTTATCAATCGCGGCTTCATCAACCAAAAGTCTTGGAAGTCCGAAAATATCCCATGGCGGATCATCCTGGTGAATAGCCATTTTAATATTACATTCCTCACACGTAGGCATTATTGCCTCCAAGAAATACTTTAAGTTTTCCCAAAGCTTTTCTTTTGTAACAGGCTTATATGCCTCAAAAAGCTCCTTTAAATGCTCAAGTCTCTCCGGTTCCCAGCCCGGCATTGTATATCCCTTTGATCCTTCTATGATATATTTTGCCATCTCAATAGGATCTTCTCTGATAACTTTCTTTTCATAAAAAAGTGCATTTGAACCGTCAGGCAGCTCATGATGTAAATCAGTTCTTGTCCAGTCAAATACAGGCATAAAGTTGTAACATACAACTTTTACACCGAATTTTGCAAGATTTTTTAGAGTTGTTTTATAGTTCTCTATGAGTGCGTCTCTACTTGGTAAACCTATCTTTATGTCATCATGAACATTTACCGACTCAACAACATCCATATTGAAACCATAAGGTTCCAGTTGCTTTCTTACCTCTTCGATTTCAGCCACTTCCCAAACTTCTCCTGCAGCCTTATTATGTAGCGCCCAAACGATACCCTCTACACCCGGAATCTGCTTGATTTGCCTTAAGGTAACGGAGTCATTTCCTTCTCCGTACCAGCGCCAAGTCATTTGCATAAATTTCTCCTTACTGTACTACTTTATATTAAATGAAATAATCAGAATACTGTTCTCTGAGAATTTGTTCTTCAAATCTATGTCTTGATAAATGGATCTCCATCAGTTCTTTTGCCTTTTCCTTATCACCTGATTTCACAGCAAAAAAGATACTCTCATGGTCACTGACGGTCTTTATATCCTTAATAGCATTCAAACTCAAATTTCTCAGTCTGTTAAAATGCCCTGAAATACTTTCAATTAACTCATATGATTGCAATTTATTTGCTGCTTCAAATAGCATTTTATGAAACTCATTGTCAAGTTCCAATAAATGTGACTTGTCTTTTTTTTCCAGATAGTACTTTTGAGTATTTATGTTAATCTCTAATTTATCTAAAAATTCAGAATTAGTATTTTCACACACTATTTCAACAATAGCCTTTTCTAACACTAATCTTACAAATCTACTCTCCTCAACAAGATTATAGTCTATCTTAGATACAAAGCTACCTCTTTGAGGATAAATAACTACAAGCTTACTTTTTGCAAGTTCGAGTAAAGCTTCTCTTATAGGTGTTCTTGAAAGTTCCAACTCTTTAGCAATATCAGCTTCACTAATTTTACTATTTGGTGCAAATTTAAGGCTTATAATATTTCCTTTTAAATATCTATACGCATATTCACTTGATTTTTCATGTGATAATCTTTCGAATTCTGCCATAGATTTCCTTTCTCAATCAAACAACAGTGCAATCTTCCTTATACTATAATCCTTGGAATCTATAAAGTCAAATGCCTTCTGAGCATCCAAATAATTAAATGTATGTGATACAGCACCGGTTAAGTCTATTTTACCTTCATTAATCAACTTAATTGCATCACCAAACTTTTTGTTTTGTAATCTTGAGCCTCTTACATCAAGCTCTTTTGATGTAATTAGGAATTGATTTACTTCAGTCGGACTTATTGAAAATCCCATTGTAATTACTCTACCTGCATTTCCTGTAACCTTTATTGCATTCATTAAAGAATCTTTTGTGCAGGCTGCATCTATTGTTACAGTTGGCCCTCTACCATTGCTATATTCTTTCATCTTCTGTTCAAAATCATCATGTGAAAGATTTACCGCATAATGAGCACCTTTATTCAATGCATCATTAAGCTTATCATCCACTATATCACCTACAATTATTTTAGCATTCGATAGTCTTGCTATTCTCAAAATTGAAGAACCTAATGCACCACAACCTATAATAAATATTGTGTCATCATCTTCAATTTCCGCTCTTGAAAGACTTTGTATCGCAATAGTAGTAGGTTCAATCATTACCGCATCTGCATCACTGAGATTATCCGGTAATATATAACAATCTTCTTCAGGTACTGTCATATATTCTCTGTATCCACCATCTCTGTGCACTCCACGTACCTCTAAATGATCACACACATTTCCTCTATTATGTCTGCATGGATAGCAGTCTCCACAACTTACAACCTGATTTACAATTATTCTATCCCCAACCTTTAATTTTCTTACACCAGGTCCTATTTCTTCTACCACACCCACCATCTCATGTCCGATAACTCTCGGATAGGTAGCCGCTGCATTTGTTCCATGGTAAATTCCAACATCAGAGCCGCAGATACCTGCAGCTCTCATTTTTACCAATATATTATTTTTATCATCAATATGCGGTTTTTCCATATCAATAATTCTTAGTTCACCCGGCTTCACAATTTGAATAGCTTTCATATCTTATCACCTTCTAGTTTCCCATTATTAATCTTACAACACCTACTGTAACAGCAGGAACATATGTAACTATTGCCAATACTATAAAATTGCTGGCTATAAATGGCGTTAATTCTCTTATAACATTTGTCAATTTTTCTTCTGCAATATTTGTAGCCGCAAACAAGCACACTCCTACAGGTGGAGTACATAGTCCAATAACAAGATTAAGTACCACAATTACACCAAACTGTATAGGATCCACACCAACCTGTGTAACTACTCCCAAAAGAACCGGAAATAATATCAAAATAGCTGCTATAGTCTCCATAAACATCCCAACAAATACAAGTAAAAGGTTTATTAAAAGAAGAATGATATACTTATTTGTAGTAAAACTAAGCATTGCATCAGCCACCATCTGTGGAATCTGCTCTTTTGTAAGTATATATGCAAAAATATTTGCAAATCCTACAAGAGCCATTATTGCAGCACTCGATACAACTGTTTGCCTCATGCATTCAAGCATTCTTTTTATAGTAAGTTCTTTATAAATAAATATACCTACAAATATTCCATATACTACTGCCAATATTGATGCTTCTGTCGGTGTAACAAT